>JBFFRO010000122.1:0-5836 GCA_041572995.1 Thiohalomonadaceae bacterium | reverse complement strand
TATGGTGATGCTGCGACCGGCGAGCTCCTCCAGAGAACTGAGGGGATCGTCCGCACGGCTGACCACCACCTGGCTGATGCGGTGGTAGGGGCGGGTGAAGGCCACCAGCTCACCGCGCTCGGGGGTGATGGTCATGGCTGCAGCGATAAGGTCGCCGTGACCCTCCAGTAGCCAGGGGATGAGGCTGCGGTGATCCGGAGGCTCCACCACCTCTAGGCGCAGGCCCTGGCTGTCGGCGAAGCGCTTCACCAGCTCGTAGTCGAAGCCCAGCATCTCGCCGCGCCAGAGGAAATAGGTGGCGGCGTTGTTGCGGGTCAGCACCCGCAGCACGCCGCGCTTTTTGATGCTATCCAGGTCACCGGTATAGCGCTCTCGCTCATCCAGGGCCAGCTGTCGTTCGCTGAGCCAGCGGTTGGCGGCATCGAGCAGGGCACTGGCATCCGGTCGCATCCCCCAGGCCACTGCGTGGATACGGCCCAGGTCCAGGGCCACACGAATGTCGTCACGCTGCTCCAGCAGCGGGCCGAGCTGGTTGCTGTCGGCCACGGTCAGGTCGATGGTGCCCGCCGCCAATGCCTCAATGGCCGCCTCCGGGGGCATCTGAGAGGAGAGGGGCTCGACCTCCATGTGCGGGTAGAGGCGCTTGAGGTTGCTGATGGTCTTGAAGTGAGTGGTGCCCTCGCGCACCGCGATCCGGCGCCCCTTGAGCTGCGCCAGTTCACTGATGGGGTCATCGGCGCGGGCTACCAGCTGCTCGCGGATGTAGGCGATGGGGCTGGCAAAAGCGAGCTGTTTGCGGCGTTGGCTGGTGACGGTGAGGTTGGCGGCGATCAGGTCACCGCGGCCCTCCAGAAGGGCTGGGATTAACTCATCGAAGGCGTTCACCTGGATCGGTCGCGCCTCCAGCCCCAGCGAGCGGGCAAAGGCCTCGGCCAGGGCCAGTTCCTCGCTCTTCGGGCCACTTTGCGGGGTGAGCAGGATACGCAGGACGCGATGGCCCTGCAGGGCCTCAAGGTCGCCGGTCTCGATGTAGTCGCCGGCGGTGGGTGCAGGTCGTTCCGGTGCGGCTTCTTCGCCACAGCCCCCTAGCGAGAGGGCAAGAATGATCGGCAACAGACGCTTGAGCACGGCGTTCTCCATGAGTGAGGGTGGCTCAACACTAGGGCGCATGCGGGGGAGTGTCAATCCAGATAGAATAGTTCCTTTTTTGAGGGGAGTCCCACTTGCTCACGCAGCGACTGCACAACTATATCCGCCTGGTGCGCCTGGACCGCCCCATCGGTATCTATCTGGTGCTGTGGCCGACCCTGTGGGCCCTGTGGCTGGCGGCCGACGGTGTGCCTGAGCCCAAGGTGTTGCTGGTGTTCCTGGCCGGGGTAGTGCTGATGCGTTCGGCGGGCTGTGCCATCAATGACTACGCCGACCGCCATATCGACGGCCATGTGGCACGTACTCGCGAACGTCCGCTGGCCACAGGCAGTGTCACCCCGCGTGAGGCACTGGCGGTCTTCGCGGTGCTCTCTCTGCTGGCCTTCGCCCTGGTCCTGCTGCTCAACACCCTCACCATCGCTCTGTCGTTTGGTGCGCTGCTGCTGGCTGCCAGCTACCCCTTCATGAAGCGCTTCACCCATCTGCCCCAGGCCTATCTGGGTGCGGCCTTCGGCTGGGCGGTGCCGATGGCCTTCGCCGCGGTCAGCGGCGAGGTGCCGCACGCCTCCTGGCTGCTCTTCCTGGCGACCCTGCTGTGGGCCCTGGCCTACGACACCATGTATGCCATGGCTGACCGTGAGGATGACCTGAAGATCGGGGTCAAATCCTCCGCCATCCTCTTCGGTCGCTATGATCGCCTGATTATCGCCCTGCTGCAGTTGCTGACGCTGGGGCTGCTGCTGCTGGCGGGCCTCAGTTTTGACCTCGGTCTCTATTACTACCTGGGGCTGGCCGCCGCGGCGCTGACCAATCTTTACCAGCAGTGGATGATCCGTGGCCGCGAGCCGATGATCTGTTTCCGCGCCTTCCTCAATAATCACTATTTCGGCCTGCTGGTCTTTCTCGGCCTGGCCCTGGACCGTCTTTGAACACTCTCTCCGGCCCGCCCGGCGGGCCGGCACAACTCGATGGAGCACCTATGAGCGACAACGAGACCCTGATGCAGCGCGACCTCTCCGTGCTGTGGCACCCCTGCACGCAGATGAAGGACCACGAGAGCCTGCCCCTCATCCCCATCCGTCGCGGTGAGGGGGTGTGGCTGGAGGACTTCGAGGGCAAGCGTTATCTCGATGCCATCAGCTCCTGGTGGGTCAATCTCTTCGGCCATGCCAATCCGCGCATCAACGCTGCCATTAAGTCCCAGGTGGACGAACTGGAGCATGTAATCCTCGCCGGCTTCTCCCACCAGCCCGTGATCGAGCTCTCCGAGAAGCTGGTGGCGATGACCCCCGAGGGGCTGGATCACTGCTTCTATGCCGATAACGGTTCCTCGGCAGTGGAGGTGGCACTGAAGATGAGCTTCCACCACTGGCGTAACCGCGGCCAGAGCCGCAAGACCCGTTTTATCAACCTCTCCAACAGCTATCACGGGGAGACCCTGGGGACCCTGGCGGTAGGGGATGTGGCCCTCTACAAGGAGACCTATGAGCCGCTGTTGATGGAGCCCATCACCGTGCCGTCGCCCGACTGCTTCCACCGCGAGGCGGGGGAGAGTTGTGCGGCGTACTCCGAGCGCATGTTCGTGCACATGGAAGAGGCGCTGGAGAAACATGCCGATGAGGTGTGCGCGGTGATCGTCGAACCGCTGGTGCAGTGTGCCGGTAACATGCGGATGTACGACCCGGTGTACCTGAAGCTGCTGCGCGAGGCCTGCGACCGCCATGGGGTGCACCTGATCGCCGATGAGATTGCCGTCGGCTTTGGCCGCACCGGCACAATGTTCGCCTGCGAGCAGGCCGGCATCACCCCCGACTTTATGTGTCTCTCCAAGGGGATCACTGCCGGCTACCTGCCGCTGGCGGTGGTACTGACCGGTAACGCCATCTACCAATCCTTTTACGACGACTACGAAAATCTCACCGCTTTTCTCCACTCCCACTCCTATACCGGCAACCCGCTGGCCTGCGCGGCCGCCCTGGCCACCCTGCGGATCTTCGAGGAGGACGGGGTGATCGAGGCCAATCGTACATTGAGCGCAGAGATGTCCGCCGCCACCGCACACCTCAAGGATCACCCGCATGTGGCCGAGGTGCGTCAGCATGGCATGACCCTGGCGGTGGAGATGGTGAAGGATAAGACGGGGAGGGTGGCCTACGATTGGCGCGAGCGGCGTGGCCTGCGAATCTATCAGCATGCACTGAGCCGCGGGGCGCTGTTGAGGCCGCTGGGCAACGTCAGCTACCTCATGCCCCCGTATGTGATCACCCCCGAACAGATCCGCTTCCTTGCCGAGGTGATGAGCGAGGGGATTGATATCGCCAGCGGCGACTGAGCCGGCGACTGGCGAAAAAAAAAGCGGGGCCGGAATCTCTTCCGGCCCCGCTGCCTGTCGGTCAGGTTGACTGTAGGTTTAGTCTATCACGCGGCGCAGCATCGGCAGCATCAGCAGGCTGATGAGCACGGCGGCAATCATCTCGGGGGAGATGAGATCAGTCATCGGCAGGTGCTCTTCAACCTGCCCACTGACAGTGGCGTAGGAGATAGCGGCGGTAGCGATTAACTTGATCATGACGGTGAACTCCTTCAGTTGTTGGAAGCAATTCTAGTCATGCCCTGGGCCGTTAACCGTGCGCCATGCGGCATTTTCAGTGTGATGGATGACACAAAATCGTGGGGAGTTTCGAAAGTGTGAGCGGGGTCACACGGCTGGGGGTTCCGTCCCCCGGCGGGGCCGGGGAACGGGGCGGTTTTAGGCCAGAGCCAGCATCTGGTTCTTCAGCTGCTTGCTCAGGGCCATCTCATCGAGCTTGGTATAATCCTTGTCGATATGGTGGCTGACCCGCTGCTTGACCCCGTTACTGAGGTGCTTGTTGAGCAGGCCGTGCATTTGTGGCGGGGCGGCCACTACCAGCGAGCCGAAACGGTGCTCCCGCTGTGCCTCATCCAGCATCTCCGCCAGTTCGCGGCTGAAGCGGTCACGCTCGGTGGCCTTGGGGTCGCTGGTGTCTGAGTAGGAGCCGTGGGCGGCGCCGTCGCCGCTACTTTGGTAGCTGCCGGGCTTGTCGCTATTGAGGTCACTGCCCTTGAGTCGTGTTTCCGGGTGATCGGCCGAGTCCAGCAGGGTGATACCGAGGCCGGGGCGCTTGGGATCGTTGAAGGCGTAGAGTTTTGCCTCGCTGCCGTTGGCAACGAGAAGCCAGGTTGGTTCCATAGAGTGCCTCCTACATCATATTGAAAGTTATAGGAAAAATAGGCCGCCCTTTGCAGGCGGCCTGTTCTAAGCATAGACGAGGAAGGGAAGGCGTCCAGCCGCAGCATGAACTCACTCCCCATCGATAGCGTCATCCCCGCTATCCGCGAGGCGCTGACCAGTCATACCACCGTGGTGCTGCAGGCCCCGCCGGGGGCGGGCAAGACCACCCGCTTGCCACCGGCGCTGCTGGATGAGCCGTGGCTGGCGGGCAAGCGCATCCTGATGCTGGAGCCGCGCCGCCTGGCCGCGCGTGCCGCTGCCGGGCGCATGGCCGAGGAGCGGGGCGAGGAGCCGGGGCGCTCGGTCGGTTATCGTATCCGCTTCGAGAGTCGGGTCTCCGCCGAGACCTGTATCGAGGTGGTCACCGAGGGGATCCTGGCCCGTCGCCTGCAGCACGACCCCGAGCTGGAGGGAGTGGGGCTGGTGATCTTTGACGAGTTCCACGAGCGCCACCTGCACTCCGACCTGGGGCTGGCCCTTTGTCGTGATGTGCAGGCGGCCCTGCGCGACGACCTGCGCCTGCTGGTGATGTCCGCCACCCTCGATGGCGAGGCGCTCTCCCGCCAGCTCGATGCGCCGCTGATTCGCAGTGAAGGGCGCAGCTACCCGGTCGATATTCGTTACCTGCAGAGTGAGGATGAGCGGCCCCTGGCCGAGCGCACCACCGCAGCCATCCGTCGTGCTCTGCGTGACGAACAGGGCGATATCCTCGCCTTTCTGCCTGGGGCCGGTGAGATCCGCCGGGTAGAAAGGGCGCTGGCCGTCGAGTCGAGCATTGCCCTCTACCCCCTTTATGGCAACCTCGGCCAGGCCGAGCAGCGCCGCGCCATCCTTCCCGACCCCCAGGGGCGGCGAAAGGTGGTGCTGGCCACCCCCATCGCCGAGACCAGCCTCACCATCGAGGGGGTGAGCATCGTGGTCGATGCCGGCTACCACCGCGCCCCGCGCTTCGACCCGCGTAGCGGTCTGGCCCGCCTTGAGCTGCTACGGATATCGAAGGCCGCCGCGGAGCAGCGTGCCGGGCGCGCCGGGCGCCTCGGTCCCGGCATCTGTTTCCGTCTCTGGAGTGAGTCCACCCAGCGTGGCCTTATCCCCCACGCCCCGGCCGAACTGGCCGTGACCGACCTGGCTCCCCTGGCGCTGGATCTGGCCCAGTGGGGGGTACGCGATGCCACCGAGCTACAGTGGATCGAGCCGCCGCCGGCCGCGGCCCTGGCCCAGGCCCGCCAGCTGCTCGGTGAGCTTGAGGCGCTGGATCAAGAGGGGCGTATCACCCCCTTCGGCCGCGAGATGGTCCGTCTGCCGCTGCACCCTCGCCTGGCCCACATGCTGCTGCGGGCGCGTGAACTGGGGCTGGAGGAGACCGCCTGTGACATCGCCGCGCTGCTCTCCGAGCGCGACCTGCTACGCGAGCGCGACCATCCCGGCCGAGCG
>JBFFRO010000121.1:0-5838 GCA_041572995.1 Thiohalomonadaceae bacterium | reverse complement strand
GATTGGGGCGCACCTCACCGAGCTGAGCGCGGCCCAGGCCGACTACCTCGGTGTTGAGGTGGCTGGCCCCTACAAGCCCGAGCACTACCGCTACTGATCACAGCGAGGTGACAACCATGGAATCGCAGAAACAGTACGCCAAACAGTACAGCTTCGAGTTCTTCCCACCCAAGTCCGAGGAGGGCGCAGCCAAGCTGCGCGCCACCCGCGACGAGCTGGCCAAGCTCGGTCCCAAGTACGTATCGGTGACCTTCGGTGCCGGCGGCTCCACCCAGGCGGGGACGGTGGATACCGTGCGCGAGATGAGCGCGGCCGGACTGGATACCGCCCCCCACCTCTCCTGCATCGGCTCCAGCGAGGAGGACATCCGTGCCCTGCTCAACGGCTACATCGACATGGGGGTGAAGCGCATCGTCGCCCTGCGCGGCGACATGCCCTCGGGCATGCGCGAGGCCGGTGCCTTCCACTACGCCAACGAACTGGTGGAGTTCATTCGTGCAGAGACCGGCGAACACTTCCACATCGAGGTGGCCGCCTACCCGGAGTTCCACCCGCAGGCGCCCTCGGCCTCGGCCGACCTGGACAACTTTGCCAACAAGGTGAAGGCCGGCGCCGACGCCGCCATCACCCAGTACTTCTATAACGTCGATGCCTACCGGCGCTTCGTCGAGGAGTGCGAGCGGCGTGGCGTCGAGGTACCCATCGTGCCGGGCATCATGCCGATCACCAACATCAAGAACCTGGCCCGCTTCTCCGAGATGTGTGGCGCCGAGATCCCCCGCTGGCTGCGCCTGCGCCTGGAGGCCTATGGTGAGGACAGTCGCTCGCTACGCGCCTTCGGCCTGGAGGTGACCACCGAGCTCTGCCACCGCCTGCTTGATGAGGGCGCGCCCGGCCTGCACTTCTACACCATGAACCAGGTCGAACCGACGCGCATCATCTGGACCAATCTCGGCCTCTCCAGCTAGGCAACGATGCGCATCCCCCGCATCTACCACCCTGCCGCCCTGGCCTCCAGCGCCAACATTGAGCTGGAGGCCAGTGCCGCCCGGCACGTGGCCAGGGTGTTGCGGCTACGTGAGGGTGACGAGCTGGTCCTGTTCGATGGGCACGGCGGCGAATACCCGGCACAGATCGTTGAGCTGGGCAAACGCAGTGTCAGCGTGGCCTGCGGCGCACTGCGCGATGTCGATGTAGAGTCACCCCTCAGGGTGACCCTCGCCCAGGGCGTCTCCAAGGGTGACCGCATGGACTACACCATTCAGAAGGCAGTGGAGCTGGGCATCGCCCGCATCGTGCCGCTAGCCACCTCGCGCTCGGTGGTCAACCTCAAGGGAGATCGGCTGGAGAAAAAGATGGCCCACTGGCGTGGCGTAATTATCAGCGCATGCGAGCAGTGCGGCCGCAATACCCTGCCGGAACTGCTGCCGCTGGCGAAACTCGATAGCTGGCTGGCAAAGGGCTCCCATGATAGCGGCCTGCTGCTGGACCACCGCGCCGAGCACTCCATCGCCACCCTCCCCGCACCCGAGCAACAGGCCTGTACCCTGCTGATTGGACCCGAGGGAGGGTTGAGTGAGACGGAACGGGAGGCGGCCTATGCCGCGGGTTACCGCGGCCTGAGGCTGGGGCCGCGGGTGTTACGCACCGAGACTGCAGCGCTCACCGCGCTGGCGGCGCTACAGTCCCGCTTCGGCGACCTTCTTTAGCAGCGGATCAGTGGAGCTGGGCGAGGTAGGCAGCCAGTGACTCAATCTGCTCGTCGGTGAGGTTCTGGGTCACCTGCTCCATGCGCTGGCTGCTGCGGATGCGCGAGAAGGCCGAGGTCTGATTCTGCGCATTGGCACGGAAACGCTTGAGGGTGTTGACCACGTATACCGGCTTCTGGCCGGCGATACGGGCGTAACCCTCAGCACCACGGCCATCCTCGCCATGGCAGAGGCTGCAGCGACTCAGGAAAAGATCCTTACCGCGTGCGGCCTGTAGCGGGTCGCTCACCTGCGGCTCGAGCTGGTTCTCCGAGAAGAAGATGGCCAGGTTCACCATATCCTCCATGGTGAAGTCCTTGGCCAGGGTCTGCATGACGAAATTCTTGCGTCGACCATCGGCAAACTTGCCGATCTGCTCCAGCAGGTAGGCGGGATTCTGCTCGGCCAGGTTGGGGATATCCGGGCGCTTGCTGTTACCGGTCTCGCCGTGGCACTTGCTGCAAAACAGCGAGCGCTCCCTGCCGGCCTCAAAGGCAGCCCGCTGCTTCTCTTCGTCGGCATGCACTGCGGCAATCTCCGCCAGCGCGCGCTCGCGCTCCTCGGGGGTCGCACCCATGGCGGGAAGAGAGAAGGCCCAAAGTGCCAGTAGGCCGATAGTGCCGTATTTCTTGTTCAGCATGGTTTGCCGCAACCTCCAAAGCTAATCGCAATCCAGACAGACACCGATCATGCAGTGCCTTTTATTATCCTAGTTAATGCCAACCCCGTGCTTGAGCAGCAGCTGCTCAAGGACATCCAGATCGGGGATCAGGGCCTCGTCATCGTCGACGGCCACTCGGGCCTTTATCGAGCTGCTGTCATCCTCACTCAGGGTTCGCGCCTCCAGCATACCGTCGCGCAACTGCTGCAGGCGCGGAATAGCGCGGGCAAGAATACCGATGAAGGGCAGCTGCGGGTTCTTATTGAGGGTGTTAACCACCACCACTCGGCTACCCCGCTTGGGCGCCTCCGCCTCGAGTCCTAGCAGCCGCTCGTAACTCAGCAATGGCACGCCACGTCCGCGCCAGGGGAACAGCCCGAACAACCACTCGGGGGCACCATCCAGGTGCTGGGGTGGCTCGTAGTCACTGATCTCCGCCACCGCGGTATTGGGCAGCAGCAGGTCCAGCCCCTGCAGCGGGATCCACAGGCTACGGACCGTGACTGACGGTTCCTGCGCCTGCGGCGCGCTCGCTTGCGGAACGGCTTCACTCATGACTCAAGCTTCGCGGATCAACCGCGCTCCTCCAGCATACGCTGGATGTTATCCAGCAGATCGTTTTCTGTATAGGGCTTGCCCATGTAGACATCCACACCGATATCCACGGCCCGCTGACGGTGCTTATCACCGGTACGCGAGGTGATCATGATAATCGGCAAGTGACGCAAACGCTCACTGTTGCGGATGTGGGTAGCCAGCTCGTAGCCATCCATGCGCGGCATCTCGATATCGAGCAGCATCACATCAGGCATGTTCTCCTCAAGCACCGCCAGCGCGTCGACACCATCCTTGGCGGTGATGGCGCGCATATCGTTGCGCTTGAGCAGGCGCTCGGTCACCTTGCGCACGGTGATGGAATCGTCCACCACCATCACCAGCGGCTGGCGTGCTTCGGCACTGGTAGAGGGCAGTTCAGCATGCAGCTCGCCACCGCGCTTGGCCAGACCACGGCGCATCAGCGCCGGCAGGTCGAGGATGAGCGCCACGCTACCATCGGCAAGGATGGTGGCACCGGCAAGGTCCTGCAGGCTGGAGAGCTGCGCTCCCAGGGATTTGACCACGATCTCGCGGCTACCAATCAGCTCATCGACGACCAGGGCCACGCGCAGGTCACCAGACTGGGCCAGGAGCACCGGACGCTTGCGCGCCTCGCTATCGGCACTGAAGCCGGTGCCACCGAGAATGTTACCCAGGTGCAGCAACTCGTACTGCTCGCCCACCCACTCATACTGCGGCTGCTCCTGCTCCATCAGCTCGACCAGCCGCTGGTGATCGATACGCTCAATACCCTTGATGCTGAGCAGCGGGATGGCGTAGCGCTCCTCGCCCTCCTGTACCAGCAGTGCACGGCTGACCGAGAGGGTCAGCGGCAGGCGGATGGTGAAGGTCGTGCCCTTGCCGCGCTCGGCATCGATGGAAAGCACACCGCCAAGCTGCTTGATCTCGCTGTTGACCACGTCCATACCGACACCACGGCCGGCCACCTGGCTCAGCTCCTTGGCGGTGGAGAAGCCGGACTCGAGGATGAACTGCATCACCTCGTAGTCGCTAAGCTCCATCCCCTCGGTGATCAGGCCACGCTCGCGAGCCTTCTCGCGAACCGCCTCGATATCGATACCGGCGCCATCATCACTGACGCGAATCAGCACCTCGGAGCCTTCGCGAGCGAGGGCGAGGGTGATATCACCACTACCCGGCTTGCCCGCAGCCTGGCGGCTGTCGCTATCCTCAATGCCGTGGGCGATGGCGTTACGCAGCATATGCTCCAGCGGCGCCATCATGCGCTCGACCACGTTACGGTCCATCTCCACTTCGGCACCCTCGAAGTGCAGGGTGGCCTGCTTGCCCAGGTCGGCACAGGTCTGACGAACGATACGGCGCAGACGCGGAGCGTTTTCCACCAGCGGCACCATGCGCGTATGCATCAGGCTCTCTTGCAGTTCGGTATTAACACGCGCCTGCTGCAGCAACAGGGTCTCAGTCTCGCGGCTGAGGTCGGTCATGGTCTCCTCGATGTTGAGCAAGTCGGCCAGCGACTCCATCATCGAGCGTGAGAGCTGTTGCATGTGGGTGAAGCGGTCAAACTCCAGCGGGTCGAAATCTTCGAGCGTCTCGTCCGCGGAGAGGTAGCGATACTCGATCTGCGCCTCGGTCTCGATATCGAACTGGCGCAGCTGGTCGCGCAGGCGCTCCAGGGTCTGGTCCATTTCACCGATGTTGGAACGGTAGCTGCCGATCTGCTGCTCGACGCGCGAGCGGTAGATGCTCACCTCGCCGGCGAAATTCACCAGGTTATCCAGCAGGTCGGAGCGCACACGCACCATCTCGTGCTGGATACGCGCCGCCTGGCGTTTGTTCTCACCCTCGGCAGCAGCACCGCCGCTGGGGGCTTCCAGGCGGCCGCGGCGGACCAGCCCATCGATGTCATCGCGCAGGTCAGCACTGTCACTCAGCGCCGCACCCTCCTCGCGCTGGCTCAGCTGCATGGACAGGCGGTCGCGGGCCAGCTCGAACAGGCTCAGCAGCTCCTCGGAGACATCGACATGTCCATCCTTCACCTTGTCGAGCAGATCAGTAAGGCTGCGACAGAGGATCGGGGCGTCGCCCAGGTGCAGACCCTCAAGACCTACCTTGAACTCACCGAGGCGGGCCTGCACTGCCTCCAGCAAAGGCAGTGAGGACTGTTCCCGCTTCCAAACCTTGTAGGCATCGCCCAGTCGCTCCAGCCCCTCCATCGCGGCATCCAGCACCGGGGCCTCGACCAGCAGGGTGTCGGCATCGACCGGCGCCTCTTCGGCGGCGGCTACCACCTCCTCCTCACGCCCCTCGCGCAGGGCATTGACCTTCTCGATCAGATCATCACCGGTGCTCACCGGCTTGCGGTCGCGAACCTGCTCCAGCATCTCCACCAGGCGGTCATGGCTAAGCTGCAGCAGCTCAATCATCCGCGGCGTGCGCTCCAGCACCCCATCGACCACCTCCTCGAAGATGGACTCCAGGCTGTGACCAAGGTCACCGATCTGCGTGACACCGGCCATGCGCGCGCTGCCCTTCAGGGTGTGCAGCTGGCGCTGCAGCTGTTCGACCAGCTCACGTTCATCCGGGTTGTCCGCCCAGGACTGCAGGGTCTCCTCGCTGGCATCGAGGATCTCGGCCCCCTCCTCCAGGAAGATATCCATCAGTTCCGGATCATAGTCCTCGTCGACTGCCACCGGCTCGGGCTCGGGCTCGGGCTCGGCTTCGGGCTCCGGCTCAGCGACCGGCTCCACGGACAGCTCCTCGGCCAGGTCTTCCAGCTCGGCGGTCAGCGCCTCAACCGGGGCGCTCTCCCCCCCGCTTTCCTCGGACTCTGCCGCCTCAAGGGTGATC
>JBFFRO010000120.1:0-5844 GCA_041572995.1 Thiohalomonadaceae bacterium | reverse complement strand
GCACCTGGATGACGCGCAGGATCTCTTGGTCGCGCCCGATCACCGGGTCCAGTTTGCTTTCGTAGGCATACTGTGTCAAATCCCGGCTGTACTTTTCCAGCGTTCTGTACTGCGGTTCGGTCGCGCAGGGTGCCGATGACATGGGAGCAGCCGGCCAGCTCGTACTCGCGAAGTACCGAGAGCACCTCCTCCGTGTCGCTATGGCGCACCTGGATCACCGCCCCCAGCTCCTCGTTGAAGAGGATGGCAGCGGGGTCATCACCCAGGGCCTTGATGTCGACCTCGAAGCCCACATGCCCGGCAAAGGCCATCTCCGCCAGGGTGGTGAAGAGGCCGCCGTCGGCACGGTCATGGTAGGCCAGCAGGTAGCGGGAGCGGTTCAGCTCCTGGATGGCGGCAAAGAAGTTCTTCAGCGCCTCGGCATCGTCCACGTCGGGTGCGTGATGGCCCAGCTCGCCGTAGACCTGGGCCAGGCAGGAGCCGCCCATGCGGCTCTTATTTTTACCCAGGTCGATGACGATGAGGTCGGAGTCGCCCTTGTCGCTGCGTAGCTCCGGGGTCAGGGTGTGGCGCACATCGCTCACCGGGGCGAAGGCAGAAATGATCAGCGACAGCGGCGCAGTCACCGACTTCTCCTCGCCATCGTTCCACACCGTCTTCATCGACATGGAGTCCTTGCCCACGGGGATGGCGATACCGAGCTTGGGACAGAGCTCCATACCCACCGCCTTGACCGCCTCGTAGAGGCCGGCGTCCTCGCCCGGGTGGCCGGCCGGGGCCATCCAGTTTGCGGAGAGGACGATGTCCTCAATGTTGTCGATCTGCGCCGCAGCGATGTTGGTAAGCGCCTCGCCCACCGCCATGCGTGCCGAGGCCGCGTGGTCCAGCAGTGCCACCGGGGTGCGCTCGCCCATGGACATCGCCTCGCCCACGTAACCGTCGTAGCTGGCGGCGGTCACCGCGCAGTCGGCCACCGGCACCTGCCAGGGACCGACCATCTGGTCGCGGTTGACCAGGCCGGTCACGCTGCGGTCACCGATGGTGATAAGGAAGCTCTTGTCGCCGATGGTCGGCAGCTTCATCAGGCGGTAGGCCGCCTCGCTCAGGTCCAGGCCGGCGGTGGAGAACTCCTCCTTGTGGAAGGGCTTGTGGTGCACATCGCGCAGCATCTTCGGCGGCTTACCCAACAGCACCTCCAGCGGCATATCAATGGGGCTGTTGTCGAAATGACCATCGCCGAGCACCAGGCGCTGCTCCGCGGTGGCCTCGCCGATCACCGCGAAGGGCGCGCGCTCCCGCTCGCAGATGGCACTAAAGCGCTCCATGTCCTCGGGCTGGATGGCCAGCACGTAGCGCTCCTGGGATTCGTTACACCAGATCTCCATCGGCGACATGCCCGGCTCGTCGTTGGGGATGGCGCGCAGCTCGAAGTTGGCGCCACGGCCAGCGTCGTTAACCAGCTCCGGCATGGCATTGGAGAGACCGCCGGCGCCCACATCGTGAATGGAGACGATGGGGTTGTCCGCACCCAGCTGCCAGCAGCGGTCGATCACCTCCTGGCAGCGACGCTCGATCTCCGGGTTTCCACGCTGCACCGAGGCAAAGTCCAGGCTCTCGGCCGACTCGCCCGAGGCCATGGAGGAGGCGGCACCGCCGCCCAGGCCGATGAGCATCGCCGGACCACCGAGCACCACCAGCTGCGCACCCGGCGGGATGATCTCCTTCTCCACGTGATCGACGCGGATGTTGCCGAGGCCGCCGGCGAGCATGATGGGCTTGTGGTAGCCGCGTACCTCCTCGCCGGTGGGACCCGGCACCTTCTCTTCGTAGGTGCGGAAGTAACCGTTGATGGCCGGGCGCCCGAACTCGTTGTTAAAGGCAGCGGCGCCCAGCGGACCATCGATCATGATGTCGAAGGCCGAGACGATGCGTCCGGGCTTGCCGTAGTCCACCTCCCAGGGCTGCTCGAAGCCGGGGATGCGCAGGTTGGAGACCGAGAAGCCACAGAGGCCGGCCTTGGGCTTGGAGCCACGGCCGGTGGCACCCTCGTCGCGGATCTCGCCGCCGGAACCGGTGGCCGCGCCGGGGAAGGGGGAGATGGCGGTGGGGTGGTTGTGGGTCTCCACCTTCATCAGGATCGCCATCTCCTCCTTGTTGTAGCCGTACTCGGCCGAGCCCGGCGCGGGGAAGAAGCGCCCGGCCTCATTGCCAGAGATGACCGCCGAATTGTCCTTGTAGGCCGATAGGGTCCGGCCCGGGTTCTTCTGGTGGGTGTTGCGGATCATGGCGAACAGGGACTTCTCCTGCGCCTCACCGTCGATCACCCAGTCGGCGTTGAAGATCTTGTGGCGGCAGTGCTCCGAGTTGGCCTGGGCGAACATCATCAGTTCGGCGTCGGAGGGATTGCGCCCCAGGGCGATGAAGTTCTCCACCAGGTAGTCGATCTCGTCGTCGGCCAGGGCCAGGCCCCACTCGCTGTTGGCCCGCGCCAGCTCCGCCTTGCCGCCGCCGAGGATATCCACGGTACGCAGCTCGGCCGGTTCGTGGCTGGCGAACAGTCCCTCGGCGTCCTCCAGCGAGTCCAGCACTTGCTCGATCATGCGATCGTGAACCAGGGCGGCCAGTTGCGCACGCCCCGCCTCGGAGAGCGGCGCACCGCCGGCGCCGGTGGCGTAGACGGCCACACCGCGCTCCAGACGACGCACCGCCTCCAGGCCGCAGTTGCGAGCGATGTCGGTGGCCTTGGAGGACCACGGCGAGATGGTGCCAATGCGTGGGATCACCAGCAGCAGAGTGCCATCCGGCTCCTCGGGGTGGGCCTCCGGGCCATAGCTGAGGATACGCTCCAGTACCGTCTGCTCTTCAGCCGCCAGGGCGCGCTCCAGATCGGCGAAGTGCACATATTCGGCGTAGAGGTGCACCACCTCGGAGCCGGCTTCGGCCAACTGGGCCATCAGCTTGTCGAGACGGAAGGGAGAGAGGGCGGGGCTGCCACGCAGTACCAGCATCGTCGGGAGGCCTTTGTTCAGGTTGATCGGGAAGGGGGCGATCATACCATTAGATGGGGCGCAACCGAACCGTCATAGCGGCGATGTTATAATCCCCGTCAGCCCCCAGGAATCAAGGTAAATCCCATGAGCGACACCCTCCCCCGCGCCAAGCTACTACCGCGCATCGCCGCCGCCCTCTACGACCTGCTGCTGCTGGTCGGGGTCGAGTTCGCTGCCTTTCTCCCGGTCGCCGGGATGCGCGCCGGCAGCGAGGCTGCGGGCCAGTACCACCCCCTGCTCACCGCCTACGCCCTGCTGGTCGCCTTTCTCTTCTTCGCCTGGTTCTGGACCCACGGCGGCCAGACCCTCGGCATGCGTGCCTGGCGCATGCGCATCCGCTCTCTCGATGGCGGCCCCGTCAGCTGGGTTCAGGCCGGCAAACGCTTCGCCGTCGCCTGTCTCTCCTGGCCCCTGCTCGGCCTCGGTGTGCTGTGGATCCTCTGGGACAGGGAGAAGCTCTCCTGGCATGACCGTGTGTCGGGGACGGAGTTGGTGGTGATTCCCAAGGGTTAGAGTGTCGCTGCGCAACAATTGAATCTAGTGCGCGGTTCCGCCCCGATCAACCGTCGTGCATCAACACCTCAATGCACCCGCCGCATCATCCACCCCCACAACCCAAACACGATCACCGTCGGCAGGGCGGCGCTGAGCATCGGCGGCAGGTCGTAGATAATCCCCAGGCGCCCGAAGACGGCGTTAAAGAGGTAGAAGCCGATGCCCAGCAAGGCGCCGGTGGTAATACGCGCGCCGATGGAAACACCGCGCATGGAACCGAAGACGAAGGGCACCGCCAGTAGCAGCATGCCGGCGGTGGCTAGCGGGGCGAAGGCGCGGGTCCAGAAGGAGAGCTCGTACTGCTTGGAATCGAGTTCGTTCTCGCGCAGATAGGTGATGTAGGCGTAGAGGTCGGCGATACCGAGGTTCTCCGGCGGGATGGCGACCACCTCGATCACCTCGGGCTCCAGGCTGGTCTGCCAGCCAGCCTTCTTCCTGAAGTGGCTCTTCACCTGCTGGTCACTGATGGTACTGCCGGTCTGTCGGTAGAGCCTCCACCCCTGGCCGTCGATGTACTCGGCACGCGGGGCGAAGCTCAGTTCGACCAGGCGGTTGTCCTCATCGAAGCGATAGAGGGTAACACCATCGGCCTTGCCCTCGGGCAACAGGCGACGCACGTGGTAGAAGGTGTCGCCCTCGCGGGCCCACACACCGGCCTTGGTATTCACGCTGATGTTCTCGGCCAGCAGGCGCGCCCGCTGGATATGGGCCTGCTTCTCCAGCAGCGGCGCCAGCCCTTCGCCGAAGAAGACCGCCAGCAGCACCAGCAGCAGCCCCACCTTGAGCACTGAGATCAGCACCCGGCCAACCGAGACCCCGGCGGCGCGGATCACCGTCAGTTCACTGTGGTTGGCCATCGCCCCCAGACCGAGCATGGCTCCGAGCAGGGCGGCCATGGGAAAGAGCTCGTAGAGCTGGCGCGGAATGAGCATCAGACTGTAGAACAGCGCATCAGCGGTGGTGTAGTCGCCGCGGCCGACATACTCCATCTCCGCCACCACCTGGCTGAAGAGGTACATGGAGATCAGCACCCCCATCACCACCCCTACGTGGGTGGCGACCACGCGCCCCAAATAACGATCAAGGATACGCATCAGGCGGCCGCCTCCCGACGTCGTTTGGGGGCGGGCAAGCGACGCTGGCGCCAGAGCAGCCACCAGAGCAGTCCCAGCATCAGTGCGTGCACCCACCACAGGCCCAGCAGCTCGGGGGCATCCCCCTTGGCCAGGCTGGAGCGAGCGGCGGTGAGCATATTGCTGTAGATGAGATAGAGCAGGATGCCAGCGAAGAGCTTGCCGAAGCGCCCCTGGCGTGGCGTGCTGCGACTGAGCGGCACCGCCAGCAGGCCCAGCAGCAGCACGCTTACCGGCAGGGCCAGGCGCCAGTGCAGCTCGGCACCATCGGCCGGATGGTGCGAGCTCAGCAGGGTGAGACTAGGGATGGCGTTACGGCGGCGCTTGGACTGCTCGACGCTACGCTCGCGCAGCAGCACGCCGTACTCCTTAAAGTGGCTGATCTCATAATCGCGCCGGCCCGCCTGCCCCTGGTAGCGGTGACCATCGGCCAACACCAGGTAGCGGTCGCCGCTCTGCGGGTCGATACGCTCATAACCGCTGGCGGCGCGAATCACCTGCTCCTGCCCCTCCTCGCGTGCCTGGACAAAGATGCCGTGCATACGCCCGTTCTCATCCACCGACTCCACGTAGACCAGCAGCCCCTCACCCATGGGGGTAAAGCGGCCTGAGGTGATCCCCTCGATACCGGTGTCAGCGGCGGCCTCATCGAGGATGCGGTGGCTCTGCTCCTCCGCCGCGGGGCCGATGTAGAGCGACAGCAGCCCGACCACCAGGGCCAGCACCAGCCCCATCTTGAACACCCCGTTGAGCACCCGGTTGGGACTGATGCCACAGCCGGTCATGGCGCTCATCTCGCTGTCCTTGTAGAGCCGTCCCAGCGCCAGCAACACCGCCAGATAGTAGGAGAGCGGCAGCACGAAGCTGAGGCTGACCACGCTCTTGAGGCCGAACAGGGAGAAGAGCGCGGTGGCCGGGTAGTCCCCCTCCACCGTCTCGATAAGGATGCGCACGAAGGTACCGCTGAGGAAGATGAGCAGCAGCAGCAGACTCACCACCATGAAGGTGGCGAGGATCTCCCGCATGATGTAGCGCTCAATAATCAAGCCGTTCCCCCCTGGCGGTGCTGGTACCGCGGCGCATGCCGCAGGTAAGATAGTACGCAG
>JBFFRO010000119.1:0-5875 GCA_041572995.1 Thiohalomonadaceae bacterium | reverse complement strand
CTCCATCTTCAGGTCGGTGACGAAATTCACCAGCAGGCTCATATTCTTCACCGTGTCGCGTTCGGTGATCTCAAAGACCACATGCTCGGGCTTGATCCCGTAGTGCGAGACCATACGCTTGACCTCGATCAGGAACTCGCCCAGCACCAGCGCGCGTGGTGAGAGGTTAATAAAGACCATTCCCTGGTAGCCCTTGGCCTGCACCTCAGCAAAGGCCTTGTCCATGACGATGTAATCGATCTGGTGGATGACCCCCATCTTCTCCGCGATCTCGATGAACTCATGCGCGCCGATCAGGCGGTCGTCCTCCAGTTCGATACGGCTGAGTACCTCCACGGCGTAGACGCTGTTGCCCTTGACGTCGAAGATCGGCTGGAAGTAGGGAACGATCAGGCGCTGTTCGATGGCATTGCCGATGAGGATGCTCTTCTCGCCGATGCTGCGGAACACCTCCAGCACCTCCTCTTCGCTGGCGATACCGAGGCGGTTTTTACCCTCGCTCTTGGCCTTGTACATCATGTTGTCGGCGAACAGGAACAGGTCCTTGCCTTCCTGGGCATGCTCGGGGTAGTTGGCCATGCCGATGGAAACAGTGGCCTTGATCTCGGCGCCGTCCGGGGCCTCCAGGCTGAGGGCAGAGGTCGCCTCAAGAATGCGCTGAGCGCTTTTCTGGGCCTGCTCGCCCGGAGTCTCCGGCAGGATCACCACGAACTCGTCACCGCCATAGCGGGCGATCACATCACCGGTGCGCAACTCGGTCTGAATGGTATCGGCAAACAGCTCGAGGAACTTGTCGCCGAAGGAGTGGCCGTAGTTGTCGTTTATCCCCTTGAAGTTGTCCATATCGATCACCAGCAGGGCGAAGGGATAGTCGTGACGCTCGGCGCGGCTGATCTCGTAGGTCAGCAGCTCCCAGAACAGGCGCTGGTTGTAGAGGTTGGTGAGCGGATCGCGGGTGGCGTAGTACTCCAGGTCCTTGGTGTACTTGTAAATGGCCTTGACCGAACCGACCACGTTGAGCAGGGTGGAGAGGATCGATTCCATCACCAGAAGGCGCATCTTGTCCTTGACGATCTCGGCCTGCACGCCAATGCCGACGATGCCGCCGATCTTCGGCGTGTCGACCAGTAGAGACTTGCTCTGCAGCTCAATCTCCTCCTGCTCGAAGTGCATCTCCGGGCCATCGGGTTCGGCGATATTATGGTGAATCTCCAGATCATTGACCTCGGAGAAGTGCGGGCTTTTTTTCAGCTGCGCACGAATAGCCTTCTCCATCATGTTGCGGGTGATATCGTCCGGGGGATAGCGCCAGAACACCTCCAGGGCGAAGAGCTCATCGTCGACCTTGAAGATGGAGAACAGGGTGTAGGCATCGATGACCTTGTTGATGTCCCTGAGCAGGTAACAGATGTATTCGCGCCAGTCGCGTACCACCTCGGAGGTGATGACGAACTTCTCCAGCAGGCGGATCTCGAACTCCAGCAACTCCTTGTCCACGGCGACACCGCGTAGCTTGCTGGTCAGCTCCTCGACCTTGTCGATAATGTTGTTCAACTCGTCGAAGCCCACGTCCACCGGCTTGAGGTCGATGTGGGTGAGGTCGGAGACCTTGTTTACGCTGTCGACCTTATCCTGCAGGTGATCGATGGAGCGACGGATGCGCTTGTTCAGGAACAAACCGGCCAGCAGGGCGACGATGATGGGGATGGGGATATAAAAGAGCATGGAGGTGATTAGGCTCTCGCGGGCACCAGCGATCAGCGGATCCAAGTGCTGGCTGACCTCGATCACTCCCAGCGAGTCGCCGCTGGCGGCGTTGATATGGCAGCGCAGGCACTCATCGCGGGCGACCAGCGGATAGAGGTAGCGAACCTGTCCCCCCTGCTTGTCGAGCTGCGGCTCGCCCAGGCGGAAGGCCGTGGCGATGGGGGTGTCGATGGGAGGCTGTTCGATGGGGCCGAAGAGCTGCTCCACCTTCTCGCCGCGGTAGATCTCCAGCGAGTGACCGCTGTGGGCGGCGGCATCGCGCAGGTTGCCGATGAACTCTTCCAGCTGATCGCGGGTCCAGCCCTGGCGCATGATCTGGAACATGGCGTTAAAACTGCCACGGGCGATGGTCTCGGAGACCGTCACCGCGTTTTGCTCAACCGCCTGGTCGAATATACGGGTGGTGGTGGCATAGATGCCGAAAAAAAGCAGCAGGGAAACCAGCAGTGAGGTGCCGAGAATAAACCCCTTAATGGATGTAAACAGTTTCATGTTTATCTCTTTGAGAATTCCAGTGAGTCGCCACGTTGTTGTTGTTTGACGGCGGCTATGTTCAAGGGGGGATTCACTGGGGAAAACTATCATACCCACTGCCATTTGTCCTTATTCTTGGTGTGGAAATAGGAAATCTTAGAATGGGTCTTATTTTCACCGTCCCGCACAGCGAGTTAGGCAAGATACGGCGGTGACAGGCAGTGGGCTTATAACCGATAATTCCATTCTTTAACCAACCGGATGCCCACCATGGATTACGCCCCGCTACGACTGAAGAAGAATGAGGAGCGCCGCCTGCGCCAGGGGCACCTGTGGGTCTACAGCAACGAGGTGGACACCCAGGCCACGCCGCTGAGTGACTTCGAGGCGGGCCAGGCGGTGCGTATCGAGGCACACAATGGCAAGGCAGTGGGCGTCGGTTACATCAATCCCCACTCGCTGATTTGCGCCCGCCTGCTCAGCCGCGAGGGCAACATGGGCGTGGACCGCTCGCTGCTGGTGCACCGCCTTAAGGTCGCCCTCTCCCTGCGTGAACGACTCTTCGAGCAGCCCTATTACCGCCTGGTTCACGGCGAGGGGGATGCCCTGCCGGGGCTGGTGGTGGACCGCTACGGTGACGTGGTCGTGGCCCAGCTCAACACCGCCGGCATGGAGGCGCTCAAGGAGGAGGTGGTCTCCGCCCTGGAGAAGGTGCTGCGCCCGAGCACCATCATCCTGCGCAACGACGCCTCGGCACGAAAGGCGGAGGGGCTGGATAGCTATGTCGAATGCGCCCTGGGCGAGGCCCCGGAGAGCGTGGAGATCATCGAAAACGGCGCCCGCTTCCGCGTACCGATGATCGGCGGCGACTCCGGCGGCGGGCAGAAGACCGGCTGGTTCTACGACCACCGCGACAACCGCGCGCGCATGCAGCACTACGTTCGCGATGCGCGTGTGCTGGATGTCTTCTCCTACATCGGTGGCTGGGGCATCGCTGCCGGCGTGGCCGGGGCCGCGCAGGTTACCTGCATCGATGCCTCCGCCCCGGCGTTGGATGCGCTGGAGGCCAATGCCGAGCTCAACGGTCTGGGCGATAAGGTCGATACCATCCAGGGCGATGCCTTCGAGGCGCTAAAGGCGCTGCGCGCCGAGGGTGAGCGCTTCGATGTGGTGATCACCGATCCGCCCGCCTTCATCAAGCGGCGCAAGGACCAGAAGGCGGGGCTGGAGGCCTATCGCCGTCTCAACCAGGCGGCCATGCAGCTGCTGGGCAAGGACGGTATCCTGGTCTCGGCCTCCTGCTCCCACCACCTGGCCCGCGACGCCCACCACGACCTCCTCAACCGCGCCGCCCGCCATCTGGACCGTCGCCTGCAGTTGCTGGAGCAGGGCCACCAGGCCGCCGATCACCCGGTGATCCCGGTCATCCCCGAGACCGACTACATCAAGAGCGCCCTCTGCCGGGTGGTCGCCGACTAAGCACAAGGATTCGCCATGCTCGCCCCCGATATCGACCCCATTGCCCTGCAGATCGGACCGCTGGCGGTGCGCTGGTACGGGCTGATGTACCTGCTCGGCTTCGCCGCCGCCTGGTTCCTCGGCCGCCGCCGCGCCCGGCGCGCCGACTGGAACTGGCCGGAGCAGCGGGTCGATGACCTGATCTTCTACGGGGCGCTGGGGCTGGTGGTCGGTGCGCGCCTCGGCTACATCTTCTTCTACAACTTCTCCGCCTTCCTCAACGACCCGATGATGCTGCTACGGGTGTGGCAGGGGGGCATGTCCTTCCACGGTGGCGTGCTCGGCGTGCTGGTGGCCTTCTGGCTGTTCGCCCGTCGCGAGGGGCTGCGCTGGTTCCAGGTGGTGGACTTCATCGTCCCCTTCGCGCCGCTGGGGCTGCTGGCCGGGCGCATGGGCAACTTCATCAACGGCGAGCTGTGGGGGCGGGTCTCCGATGTGCCCTGGGCCATGGTCTTCAAGCACGGCGGGCCGTTGCCTCGCCACCCCTCGCAGCTCTACGAGGGCTTCCTCGAGGGCATTGTGCTGTTCGCCATCCTCATGTGGTTCTCGCGCAAGCCTCGGCCGACCATGGCCATCACCGGGCTGTTTGGTGTTGGCTACGGCAGCTTCCGCTTCCTGGTTGAGTTCGTGCGTGAACCCGATGCGCATTTGGGGCCGGTGGCCCTGGGGTGGATGACCATGGGGCAGGTTTTGAGTTTGCCGCTGGTTATCGCCGGCGGGGCGATGATGGTGTGGGCCTATAAGCGGGGGTGATGGAACCCCCTCATATGTTCATGGTCACACGGATGTGAACCACAATAAAAAAGGACTTCCCCCCATGCGCCTTACCCCGTTCGCCCTGACCTTCTCCGCGGCCGCTCTGCTGTCGGCCTGTACCGTTCCCGTCGGCAACAATGATCTGGCCAAGGGCGTGCCACCCACAGGGGCGCCGGTGATGCACGAGCGCGCGCAACTGGCGGCGATGCCCAGCCCGGCACTGATGCGTGCGCCCTCGGCGCCGGTGGAGCGAGAACGCTACGCGGAGATCGAGGAGAACGGGGTGATGGCGGTGGCGGAGTCGCCGGTCTCGACCTTCAGCGCGGATGTGGACAGCGGCGCCTACGCCATCGTTCGTAGCTACCTTCACGAGGGGCGACTGCCGCCCTCGGATGCGGTGCGCGTCGAGGAGCTGATCAACTACTTCAACTACGACTACCCGGCCCCCAGTGGCGATGTGCCCTTCAGCCTCGTTACCGAGGTGGGGCGCACGCCGTGGAACCCCGATACCCACCTGTTGCACATCGGCATACAGGGCAAGGCGGTGGCGGCGGGTGAGCGGCCGCCGGCCAATCTGGTCTTCCTCATCGATGTCTCCGGCTCCATGGGCATGCCTAACAAGCTGCCGTTGCTCAAGCGCGCCTTCAAGCTGCTGGTGAAGCAGCTGGGGCCGAAGGACATCGTCTCCATGGTGGTCTACGCCGGGGCCTCGGGGGTGGTGCTGGAGCCCACCCCCGGCAGCGAGGGGGCGACGATCATCGCCGCTCTGGAGCAGCTGGACGCGGGCGGCTCCACCCACGGCTCCGAGGGCATTCAGCTGGCCTACGCCATGGCCGAGCAGGGCTTCGTCCAGGGGGGCATCAACCGGGTGATCCTGGCCACCGACGGCGACTTTAACGTCGGCGTGGTGGATACCGCCCAGCTGATCGACATTATCGAGCGCCAGCGTGCCAAGGGCATCTCCCTGACCACCCTGGGCTTTGGCCGCGGCAACTACAACGACGAGCTGATGGAGCGCCTGGCCGACAAGGGCAACGGCAACTACGCCTACATTGACTCCATCGCCGAGGCGCGCAAGGTGCTGGTGGAGGAGCTGGGGGCCACCCTGGAGACCATCGCCAAGGACGTGAAGCTGCAGCTGGAGTGGAATCCGGCGGTGGTGGCCGAGTATCGCCTCATCGGCTACGAGAACCGCCTGCTGGCGCGCGAGGACTTCAATAACGACCAGGTGGATGCCGGCGAGATCGGTGCCGGGCATACGGTCACCGCCCTCTACGAGTTCAGCCTGGTCGATGGCGATGCCAAGCGGTTGGAGCCGCTGCGCTACCAGAGTGTGGCCAGCGGCGGTGACTACGGCGAT
>JBFFRO010000118.1:0-5918 GCA_041572995.1 Thiohalomonadaceae bacterium | reverse complement strand
CGGGCCGATGAAGGCGCCGCCGGTCTGGTTGAGGGTGATGGTGGTGTTGGCCATGTTGTAGAGGCTGACGTTGTCATCCGTGGCGACACGGAAGCCGCCGGTGCTGGCATCGTAGTACTGCACCTGGAAGGGCATGGCCAGTTCCTGGCTCTCGGGGCCAAAGGCGTTGTCGATCACCAGGCGGGCGAAGCGCATCTCCTGTAGCCCGCCGAGAAGCTGTGCATTGCAGTTGTTGGTCAGGTTGCAGTCGCCGGCAGTGGCGGCGTTCATGCCCTGACCACCGGGGATCAACAGGCTGGCGCCGTCGGCGTCGCTCACCTGGGCACCGAACTGCAGGGCGGTGAACTGTTCGGCGAAGTTGAGCGGGTCGCGGGCCATGCCCAGGTCGGTGACACTGAGCTGAGCGGTACCGCCTACCCAGGTGAGGGTGGTGGTGGCTGCCAGGCGTGCAGAGAGGTCGTTACCGTCGTCAGCGTTCTCCGCCACCAGCCCCAGGGTCGGTGCGGTGAAGCCGTAATCGATCAACGGGTCGGCAGCGCTGTTGTCGTAGAGGCTGGTGATCACCCCCAGGGCATTGTGCGCGGTTACCGTCAGGCTCAGCGACATGCTGTACTGCTCCAGATAGCTGAAGCCGGTGTTGGCGACCGGGTCGGTGACGATGCCCGGGCTGAGGATTACCGTGGCGGGATCGATGCTGAAGTAGGCTGGATAGAAGCGGCCGACCACCTGTAGTGAGGTGAGGTCCACGCCCACGGTATTGAGGTAGCCGATGGCCTGGGCTTGCAGGCTGAAGCTGCCGACCTCGGCGTAGTTGAGATTATTGAGGGTGGCCATGCCCCCGGCGAAGCTGCCGGCCGGTACCACCAGGCTCGGCGCACTCAGGTAGTTGTTGCCGGCCACATAGACGCCGGGGGTGTGCGGGTCCTGCTCGCTGAGGGTGGTGTCCCAGGCGTAGGCAGCGACCAGGCCATTGTCACTGACGTTTGCACCGGCATCAGGCACACCATCGTTATTGGCATCGTCGGCCAGCTGCCACAGGTAGGCCTTGATGTCGGCGCTGAAATTGGTCGCCGCGGGAATGAAGGCGGCGCCGGCGGTGGCATCGCCACCGGGATTGGCGGTGACGGTCCCGTCCGCTGCGGTGTGATACACCTCCACACCCACGGCGAAAGGTTTGACTGTCATCAGGGCGCTCCGCCCCTCCACTACCACCGCCGGAGCGAAGACCCCCGACTCATCGGCGAGGAACAGGGTGTATTTACCCACGTCGGTGGTATCCAGATTGAAGCTGGCGATACCCGCAGCGGTGCCGCCCGCTGCCGTGGTGTCGGAGAAGTCGAGGTTAATGGTGGTTGCCGAGGCGAGGTTGACCGGGTCGGTGAGCGCCGGCAGGGCGGTACCGTTGATGCTGGGTAGTGCGGCCCCCGTCGGCTGGTCGACGTCCAGTTTGAGATAGGCCTTGAGTGATTGGTTGGTGTTGTTATAGCTGCTTACCAGCTGGCAGCCCGTCGGCCTGCCGGTGGCGTCGAGGATGGGGTTGCCGGCGGCATCCCGCTCCATGGTCCACAGTTCCGCGCTCATGCTGATGGGTCGCCCGGCGATACGAATGCCGTCGTCACTGATGACAAACATGTTGTCGCTGAAGCTGAAGGCGCCACTAGTGGCAGATACCGCAGCGAGCGCATCGTTGGCGGTGATGGTGAGGCTCTCGCTGTGGAAGTCCGACAGCTGGAAGCTGGCGGAGCCCTGGTCCCCGGCGACGAAGGTGTAGCTGGCCTGACCGCTATCGGCGGGGCCGGCGGTGAAAGTGCCGAGATTACCTATGGCGCTGGCCCAGTCACCGTTGCCTGTGGAGGTGGAGAGGCTGACGCTGCCGGTGTAGCTGGGCATCACTGCGCCGTACTGGTCGTAGGCGGTGACAGTGACGGTGGTCGGCGCACAGGTGCTGGCGACAGCGGTGTTGGGGGTAATCACCAGAGAGCTGAAGGTGGGCGCAGCAGTGATGGTGCCGGTGGCCATCTGGTCGAGGATGCGGATATCGCCAGCGACATAGTTGATGGCCAGGGTGAAGGTGCCGGGGGTTGGTGCCGCGGTCAGGCTGGTCGGGATGGAGATGGGCCAGATACTGGTTCCCGCGGGGATGGTCACCTGGGTCCAGGTAGCGACGCCGGTGTAGTCGCCATCGACAGCGCTGGCACTGCCATCGAAGGTCATGTAGGCGATGGTGGTCGGGCTGATGGTCGGCGTGGCGAAGTTGATGTTAAAGACCATGGGGTCGCCGGCCAGGGCGGTGGCGTCGGCGATGGTGACATCCACGGCATTGGCCGTGATGGGGTCGTTGGTGGTATCAGCCGTATCTCCACCCGAGGCGCCGCTGCCGGTATTCTGCCAAGGGCCAGTGCCGTCAGGGATACGCGCGATGTTGAAGTTGTTGCCGCCGGCGAAGGTGGTCCCATAGAGGAAGTTGCAGCCGGGATCGCCAATGGTGTTGTAGCCCGCGACGCTCAGGTAATCGATGGCATCACCGTTCTCATCCAGCAGCAGCGCCTCCATGCCGTGTTTGTTGCCGCTGTTCAGGTCGATGTAGCAGGCGAGAGGCTGGTTCTGGGCAAAAAAGATCGGTAACCATGGGTTGTTGGGATTGGGGTCGTTATTGGCCACCCAAAGACTGCCGAAATTCAGGTCGGGGATGTAGGTGCTACGACCGATGGGTTGGGCGGTATGCCAATCCAAACTGCCGGTAATGCACTCGGTTGTCTGGGGGTCCTTGTCCAGCAGCGGTGCCTGGGCGCAGAGGGTCAGGGTCCAGTTGCTGGGGATCTGGTTGATGATCAGGCTTTGGTCGAGGGTTTTGACCTCGGCAAAGGTGCGGGCGTCACTGGCACAACTCTGGTTGTGTGTTTCGAATTCGTTGAGTACCGCTCGACCGATGTAATTGGCGCGGCCTGCCTGGCCGTCGGAACAGGAGCCAAAGGCGTTTGCCTGACCGGGAAGGAACAGGCTGGAAAGCAGAAAGAGGGTCGCTAGGTATCGCATGCTGATAGCCATCAGTTCTTCGCCTTAACCTGAATCACGCGGGTCTCGATACCGCAGCTACCGCTGCTGGTCACCGAGTAGTGGATATTGCCGTTAATGGCCCCGGGGCTGGTACAGCTGACAGTGGCACTACACCCACTTAATGCACCGACCGTAAACTGGAGGGTAGCGGGGGATGCAAAGCAGGCACCACCACCTCCGCCTGGTGGGAAAATTTGGTTCATGGCCCACTGTGCACCACTCTCCGCCGCGTGCAGGGCACGGCTGGATTTGACCTCGGTGGCGATGGAGAGCGCCGAGGTGGTGGAGAGGCGCATGATCGCCGCCGCCAGCAGGGTCAACACCACCAGGATGAAGACCACCATCGGCATGCCGAAGCCGCGCTGTTTAATCCTAGGGCACATTGCGTATCTGCACCATATGGCTGAGCAGCACCGGTTCGTTATTGGTGCTGACGGTCAGGTCGATTTGGACCAGGCCGTTGCGGACGAGCGTGGGCCCGGTGTAGGTGAAGTACGGCGGTGCGTTACTGATGTTCTCCGCGATCAGTACCCCGCCGCGCTCCAGGTTCCCATTCACAACACAGTAGCTGACCGGGGCGCCGAGGATGTAAAAGCGCTCAGCAAGTGAGTGCTCGGCGAACTGGTGGCTTGCTTCTAGTTGAATACGAGTGATGCCGGCCGGCAGCGGATCGGGTGGTACCACGGTTTTCCCCGTGTAACTTGTGACAGGCCCGGGGTTGTTGCCGGCATAGGGGTCTCCGGTACCCACGGCGATGGAGACGACATCGTTGAGTGGGATGTCGATGTCGATGGCATCGAACTCGGTGCCGGCGGCATCAACGGGCAGCACGGCCGGCAGCGCCATGCCCGGACCGTAGGGGTCGGCATGGCGCACGTAACTGCCAGCGGAGCGAATAGGGATGAACTGGATGCAGCTGCCGCCGGCCTGTACACCTACGCTGGAGGGGTGGGCGTTGCGTAGCTCGCGGCTGATCCTCTCGATGGCAATGCGAGCGCCGGAGGAGAGTCGTTCGCGCTGTGCGGTGTCTCGATAGCCATCGACGCTGGAGGCGATGAACTGGCTGGTGCCCAGAGCGAGGATACCGAGGATCACGATCACCATCACCAGCTCGACCAGGGTGAAACCACGATGGCGTGTCGCTGAGATACGCATCAGAAGTTCATCCGGTAGGCGCTGAAGGTCATCTGACTGTTCAGCGGGTCGTTGACGGTGACATCGATACGCAGGATATGCGGGGCACCGGGATTGGCGACACCGATGTTATCCCCCGAGGCATCAACCACGGCCACGCTGACGGTGTAGCCGGGGTAACCGGCGGGGGTCTCCACCAGACCGTTAAAGTCGTCGACGTCATCGAAGTTGGCGCGCGCCTCACCGTCGGTGCCTATGGCGGCACAGGGTATGCCGCCGGCACTGCAGGCAGGAATGCCGCTATCCGGGGTGTTTTCGTTAAAGCGCATCGGCAGGATCTCGTCCAGGTAGCGCTGCCCCAATTCGATGGAGCGGATCTGGATCATCGGGTCTGTGCTATGGCTGGTGGCGTAGTTGAGGGCCTTGAGTACGCCCAGCAGGCCGACCGCGAGCACGATGATAATCATCACCAGCTCGATGAGGGTGAAACCGCTATCGCTATTGGGCCTAGTGCGCATAGCCGGTAGTCTCGATGGTGACATTACGGTTGGGTTCGCCGCTCACGCTAACGGTAAGCACGCCGGCCCCGGCGGTGGCGTTGCCGAGGGAGTCGTAATTAATGTTGGCTACGGAGACCGTGGCGCCGCTGGGCAGGCTGCCGGTGGTGCCGCCGCCCGGCAGGGTGATGGGATTACCGTCCACCAGCACCTGGTAACTGTTGCCGCCTACAGAGAGGCTGACGGTGACATTGGGGCCACGGCTCATCGCCTGTTGCTGGGCGTAGCGCGCGGTGGCGATCAACTGGTCCTGGGCTGCCATGGAGGCGAAGGGCTCCGGCCCGGTGAAACGGGCGCTTACCGCCAGGGCGAGAATGCCGAGGATAACGATCACCATGATCAGCTCGATCAGGGTGAAACCGTGTTGACTATCGTGCTGCATGCTTTGTCACAAGACAAAAAAGGCCGGCGAATGCCGGCCTTTTTCTCTAGGCGTAGGCCTTAGTTAATGCCGTGGCCAGTGAAGGTCGCGGTAACGGGGGCCGGGTCAGCGGCGGTTGCGTCATCGGTGACAGTGCAGACCGCGGTGCCGCCGTTGGCGATGGGGGCGGCGGTGATGGTGTAACCGGCGACTGCATTACCTTCCATCGCATTGGCGACATCGGTGCAGTTGGCGATGGCCACGCCATTGGCAACGTTGGCACTACGGGACGCGTAGTTGATGGCGGAGGCGGAGCCCAGGGCACCGGCGACGCCGCGGACAGAGGCGATGCGGGCATCGTTGGAAAGGTCGGTGAAGCGAGGGATGGCGGTCACAGCCAGGATACCGAGGATGACGATGACCATCACCAGCTCGATGAGGGTGAAACCGGATTGTTGCTTGCGCATGTTGGATGTCTCCATTTATTGCTGTGGGCCGCAGCCCGAAAGTAGTCCCAAAACTTAAGAAAATCTTAAGGGAGGCAAGGGGTTATCGTAACCCAGCGACCTGTATAGCATGGCCCCATGGGGCGATCAAGCGAAGTAGCGGACAAAGCCCGTGCGCAACGGCAGCAGCAGCAGCAGCAGATAGAGAGTGGTAAGCACCAGCAGCAGACCGACGCTACGTGGGTGCTGGGCCACGCCCTCCTCCATCGGTGCGTAGCTCAGGTCCATAAAGCGCAGCAGGCGACGGCTGGATATCCATCGGTTGGCCCGGGCCTCCAGCCCCTTGAGCAGGCTGGGGCGCTG
>JBFFRO010000117.1:0-5941 GCA_041572995.1 Thiohalomonadaceae bacterium | reverse complement strand
TCCTCCTCGTCGAGACCGGCCATGGACATGAAGCTGTGGTCGGCCTCGTCACGGATAACATCGACCACGTCGTCGATGGTAATACGGCCCAGTAGGTGGCCTTCATCGTCTACCACTGCCGCGGAGATCAGGTCGCGGTGTTCGAATAGTTTGGCCACTTCGCGTGCCGGGGTGTCGGCTTTGATGCCGGCGATATCGCGGTCCATCACCTCGACCACGGCTCGCTCCGGGTCCTGGGTAAGCAGGGCGGTGATCGGCAGCAGGCCGATAAAGATGTTATTGCGGTCGACCACCATCAGGCTGTCGGTGGCCTCCGGCACCTCACCGCGGCGGCGCAGGTAGCGCAGTACCACATCGAGCGGGATCTCGGCGCGCACGGTGATGGTGTCGACATTCATCAGACCGCCGGCAGAGTCCTCGGGGTAGGACAGCACCGCTTCCAGGCGCAGGCGGTTCTGCTCGTCCATGGCGGTGAGGATCTGCGGCACCACCTCGTCCGGCATCTCAGGCAGCAGGTCGGCCAGGTCGTCGGTATCCAGGCCCTCGGTGGCGGCGATCAGCGCCTCCGGTTCCATCTCCTGAATAAGGCCGGCGCGGACGCTGTCGTTGACCTCGGTGAGCACTTCACCGGTCTGCTCCTCGGGCACGACATCCCAGACACGCAGACGCTCATCGACCGGCAGCGATTCGAGCAGCAGCGCGGTCTCGCCCGGGGCCAGCTCATCGAGCTGTTCGCGCAACGGCTCAACGGCGTCTTCGGCGAGCAACTCGTAGATGCTCTGCAGACGCTGTTTAGCCTTGTCGGATTCGATGCTTTCGCCCATTACGCGACCTTGGGAAGTGGGGAGCGACGGATTGTGAATAAGTGTAACAAGCGGGCCGCTGCTAAGGAACGGTAGGCGACGGCAAATTCACCATAAAGTGTAACCCGGCAGGGTTACGGGGCGGTGACGGTAGGACTACTCGCCCTCGCCGAACTTGTCATCGAACAGGCCGTTGATCCGTTCGGCGGCCAGCTCGGCATCGCTGCCCTCACAACGCAGGGTGAGTGGGGTGCCAATGGCGGCGGCCAGCATCATCACCCCCATGATGCTCTTGGCGTTGACCTCGCGGCTATCGCGGATGAGGGTGACCTCGCACTCGAATTCGCTTGCCAACTGCACCAGCTTGGCGGCGGCACGGGCGTGCAGGCCCAGCTTGTTACTGACGGTGATAGCACGCTCAGCCATGGGGGGTCTTGTCCAGGTTGCAGACTCCGTCGGGACCACAGCCGTAAAGGACGCCGCCACGTCCGCCCTCATAGGCCTTCTGTTCCAGCGAGGGTAGGTCGAGCCCGGCGTAAGAGCACACCTTGAGCAGCATCGGCAGGTTGAGTCCCGCCACTACCCGTACCTTGGGACCGCTGAGGCGGCAGGCGATGTTGGCAGGGGTGGCACCATAGATATCGGTGAGGATCAGCACGCCGGCACCGTCATCAAGCCGGTCACAGAGCGCGCGAGCCTGCTCATGCACATCCTCCGGCTCCTGGTCCCAGGCCACGGCCAGAGCCTCGGCGCTCAGCGGCAGGTTGCCAAAGGTGACCCGGGCGCTCTCCAGCAGCAACTCACCCAGGGCGTCGTGGGTGATCAGTAACAGTCCTACCTGCATCAGCCCAGCTCCCGGTGGCGGGTCAGCACATCGCGGCCCTGATGCTTCATGTGTCGTGCCAGGCGTTCGACGATATAGACGGAGCGGTGCTGTCCACCGGTGCAGCCGATGGCGACGGTCATGTAGCTGCGATTATGGGCCTCGAACTGTGGCAGCCAGTCGCCGAGGAATTCACTGATTTGCTCGAACATGCGGTTGACCTCGAAGTGGTTTTCGAGAAAGTGCGCCACCTCATCGTCACGACCGGTTAGGGGGCGCAGACGTGGCTCCCAGTGGGGATTGGGCAGGCAGCGTACGTCAAAGATGTAATCGGCGTCCACCGGGACACCGTGCTTGAAACCGAAGGATTGCAGCAGCACCGACATTCCCTCCTCCTCGTTCGAGAGGCGGCTCTGCACCTCACGGCGGAGCTGGTGGAGGTTGGTACCGCTGGAGTCGAATATCAGTTCGGCATGGGAGGATACCGGCTCCAGGCGACGGCGCTCCTCGCGGATCGCCTCGGCTAGGGAGTGCTCTTTGTCGGCCAGCGGGTGGCGGCGGCGGGTCTCGCTAAAGCGCTTGATCAGCACATCATCATCCGCGTCGATGAACACCACCCGGGAATCGATACCTAGCGCCTTGAGCTGGGCCAAGGTGTCAGGGAACTGCGAGAGGTCACGGCTGAGGTTGCGCGCGTCGATGCCCACCGCGGCATCCTCATAGGGGTGTTCCCTGGCCTCCACCATCTGCTGGGCGAAGGCGGGTAGCAGCGCCAGCGGCAGGTTGTCGATGCAATAGAAACCGCTGTCCTCCAGTGAGTGCAGGAGGGTGGATTTCCCGGCGCCTGAGGTACCGCTGACGATGAATAGTCTCATTCCGATGGGTCTTGCAGCTGCCTGGCCTGGCGATCGCTAAAGGCCTTGGTAAAGTCGTGGCCATTGTAATACAAAATCTGCCGCCGAGCGGCGGCTTCTACCATCACCGCCAGGCTACTACCGGAAGCCACGGGCAGCTGTACGCTCGGTAGTGTGACACCGAGGAGTTCGCAGCCGGGGTGCTGAACTCCCAGGCGTTCTGGTGGTGTTGTCTCTGACGGGGGCGTGAGCTCGATGAGCAGTCCCAGTCGGGCCCCTTCACAGACGGCCCCAGTGCCGTACAGGCTGCGGATATCCAGCAGCCCCAGGTGGCGCACCTCCAGGTAGTCCTGCAGTAGCGGCGGACAGTGACCATACAGGCTATTACCCTCGTGGCGGAACTCGGGGGCATCGTCGGCAATCAGGCGCGCGCCGCGGCTGATCAACTCCAGCGCCAGCGTACTCTTGCCGCTGCCGCTGGGGCCACGGATGAGCACACCGAGGTCCATGACCTCAAGAAAAACGCCATGCAGGGTTTCCCAGCTGTCGGCGGGTGATGGGGCCGGGGTGGGGCGGTTGCTCTCCCCGGCCTTCATCTCAGGCGGCGCTACGCTGCCAGTGGCGCAGCAGATCGAACATTTCGGTGGGGGTCTGGGCGGCACGCAGGTCGCTCAGCAACTGGGTGTCGCGGAACATCTCGGCCATCTGAGAGAGCAATTGCAGGTGCTCCTCAGTGGCCTCCTGCGGCACCAGCAGGGCGCATACCAGGTCGACCGGCTGGCCATCCAGGCTGTCATAGTCGATGGTGTGCTCCAGTTTGAGCAGCGCCACGCCGGGTTGTTCACAACCCTCAACCCGGCCGTGAGGCAGTGCCACCCCGCGACCCAGTCCGGTGCTGCCCAGACGTTCGCGGGCCAGCAGACTGTTGAAGATCTCTCCCTGACTCAACTCCTTTTGGCCGGAGGCGAGCAGTGCCCCGGCCTGTTCCAGAACGCGCTTCTTGCTTGTCGCCTGGCTGTTGCAGGCGATGCGTTCCGGGCTGAGTAGATCGATGATGTGCATAGGGTTGCCTGTCTTACTCCTCGGCCAGCGGCTGGTCCTTGAGCGCACCGTTGCCGCGGTGGTGGTCGGTGACCTTCTCCTTGTGCTTCTTGATCTGGCGATCGAGCTTGTCGGTCAGGGCATCGATGGCGGCGTACATATCGTCGTTCTCGGCATCGGCGAAAAGGTTGTTACCGGTGACATGCAGGGTTGCCTCGGCCTTCTGCCGCAGCTTCTCCACACTCAGCACCACATGCACGTTGGTGACGTGATCGAAGTGGCGCTCCAGACGCTCGAACTTCTCACTGACATAGTTGCGCATGGAGTCGGTGATCTCCACATGGTGGCCGGTGATGTTCAGTTGCATCGCTTTCTCCTTATCTTTGTGGGGCCTGTGTCTCAGGCCAGTCGCTTGCGCTCGTTGGATGGCGGAATATTCATCGCCTCGCGGTACTTGGCCACGGTGCGGCGTGCCACCTTGATACCTTTTTCGTCCAGCATTTGTGTGATCTTGTTGTCGCTAAGCGGCTTCTTGGGCGGCTCCTCGGCGATGAGCTCCTTGATCAGGGCACGAATCGCGGTGGAAGAGGCCTCGCCGCCGTCGGCAGTGCCGACATGGCTGGAGAAGAAATACTTGAGTTCGAAAACCCCACGAGGGGTATGCATGTACTTGCGAGTGGTCACACGCGAGATGGTGGATTCGTGCATGCCCAGCTCGTCGGCGATGTCGTGCAGTACCATCGCCTTCATCGCCACCTCGCCCTGTTCGAGGAAGCCTCGCTGGTGTTCGACGATGCTGGTGGTGACCCGCAGCAGGGTTTCGTTGCGGCTCAACAGGCTCTTGATGAACCAGCGCGCCTCCTGCAGGTGATTCTTCATGGTGGTCGACTCCTGCGGGTCGCGCACCTGTTTGATCAGCGAGGCGTAGGTGTCATTGACGCGCAGGCGGGGGATGGCCTCGGCGTTGAGCTCCACGCGCCACTGTCCCTCGTGCTTGAACACCCGCACGTCGGGGACGATGTACTCGGGGCGGCTGTTGCTGATGTGGCCGCCCGGACGTGGATTGAGTGACTGGATCAGTTTGACCACCTCGATGAGTTGGTCCTCATTCAGCTTCATCTTGCGTTTAAGCTGAGTATAGTCACGATTGGCCAGCAGTTCGAAGTGCTCGGCCAGCAGCCTTTCCGCCTCATCGCCCCACTGCGGCTTCTCATCCAGCTGGCGTAGCTGCAGCAGCAGGCTCTCGCGCAGATCGCGGGCCGCGACCCCGGGCGGGTCGAACTGCTGTACTGCGTGCAGCACCGCCTCGATCTCATCCTCCTCCAGCTCCGGTAGCTCCTCGGCCAGGGCCTCGCGGATCTCCTCCAGCGACTGGGTCAGCAGGCCGTCATCGCCGACCGCATCGATGATGGCCTCGGCGATCAGGCGGTCATCGGGGCTGAACTGGCCCATCTCCATCTGCCAGATGAGGTGTTCACGTAAGGATTCGCTGGAGTCATCCCCCTGCTCGAAGGGGCGGTCATCATCGGGGGCGGGGCCGGCGGGGGTGGAGTAGTCGAAGGTGTCTTCCCAGTTGCTGTCGACGGGAAGCTCGTCGGGAAGGGTCTCGGCCTGGGTTTGCTCGTCGGTCTGGGCTGTCTCAGCCGCCTCCAGGGCCTCCAGCGGATCGCTGCCGCCATCGGCCTCGTCGCCACCCTCTTCCTGCTCGTAGTCCGTCTCCTGCTCCGCCTCCAGGTCGAACTCATCCTCTTCCTCCAGCATCAGGTTGGAGTCCAGCGCCTGCTGAACTTCCATCTGCAGTTCCAGGGTCGACAGCTGCAGCATACGGATCGCCTGCTGCAGCTGAGGCGTCATCGTGAGCTGTTGACCGAGTCGGAGTTGGAGTGACTGTTTCATGGTTACGGCGTTGCGCCCGGAACGGGGCTATGGCTGCATTCTAACCATCTGGTAAGGCTTTTGCATAGGGCATTTTCTGCCCTATGCAGGTGCACTTTTATCTGGTCCCGGTTCATTGTTCAAACAGTGAAAAATATCACTTTTTAATCAATGAGATGGCGGGATATTTACCTGATAAAAACGGGTGGGAATTATCGTCAGAAAAACGTGAAATCTAAAGCTTGAAGTCGTGGCCGAGGTAGACCTCGCGGACCTGTTTGTTGGCCAACAGGCTCTCGGGATCGCCCTGGGCAATTACCTCGCCGTCGCTCATGATGTAGCCGCGTCCGCAGATCCCCAGGGTCTCGCGAACGCTGTGGTCGGTGATCAGCACGCCGATATCCCGCTCGGTCAGGTGGCGGATGATCCCCTGAATGTCGATTACGGAGATGGGGTCGACGCCGGCAAAGGGTTCGTCGAGGAGGATAAAGCGTGGCTCGGTGGCCAGGGCGCGGGCGATCTCCACCCGTCGCCGTTCGCCGCCG
>JBFFRO010000116.1:0-5966 GCA_041572995.1 Thiohalomonadaceae bacterium | reverse complement strand
TGTTCCGCGGCCGCGGTGAGGGGGAGGGCAGCAACGGCGCCCAGCTCACCCTGCGCGGCATCGGTTTCGTGCTCACCATGACCACCGGTGCGGCGCTGGCCTACCTCCACTTCCGTGCCCCCGAGGGCAGCCTGCCGCTGAACGCCGGCGGCATCCTCGGTCAGTCCAGCGGGGGCGCCTTGGTGGACTCGGTCAGCTTCCTCGGCGCCACGCTCTTCCTGCTGGCGCTGTTCCTCACCGGGGTGACCCTCTTTACCGGTCTCTCCTGGCTTAAGCTGATGGACAAGACCGGCGAGTGGACCCTGCGCCTGATGGCCTGGTTGCGCGGCCGCCTGGATGGCCTGCGCGACCGCCTGGCCGCCCGCAAGGCTCGCCAGGAGCGTGAGCAGCTGGTTACCGATGCGCTGGAGAAGAGCAAGAAGCGCAAGCCGCCGCAGATCGCCAAGCCGGTGGAGAAGAAGCCCCAGCCGACCCAGCGCGAGCAGAAGGAGAAGCAGACCGAGCTGTTTGCCCCCTCCACCGACGAGGGCGGCCTGCCCTCGCTGTCGCTGCTGGACCCGGCACTGCCGCCCTCCCAGCGCACCTCGCCGGAGGCGCTGGAGGCCATCGCCCGCCTGGTGGAGATGAAGCTGGCCGACTTCGGTATCGAGGTCGAGGTGGTGGAGGTGCACCCGGGCCCGGTGATCACCCGCTTCGAGCTGCAGCCCGCCCCCGGGGTGAAGGTGAGCCAGATCGTCAATCTCTCCAAGGACCTGGCCCGCTCGCTCTCCACCGTCAGCGTGCGCGTGGTCGAGGTGATCCCGGGCAAGACCACCGTCGGCCTGGAGATCCCCAACGAGCACCGCGAGATCGTCTACTTCTCCGAGACCATCAAGTCCGAGGCCTACGAAAAGGCGGGATCGCCGCTGACCATGGCCCTGGGCAAGGACATTGCCGGCGAGCCCAGCGTCGCCGACCTGGCGAAGATGCCCCACCTGCTGGTGGCCGGTACCACCGGCTCCGGTAAGTCGGTGGCGGTCAACGCCATGATCCTCAGCCTGCTCTACAACGCCACCCCCAAGGATGTGCGGCTGATCATGGTCGACCCGAAGATGCTGGAGCTCTCCATCTACGACGGCATTCCCCACCTGCTGGCGCCGGTGGTCACCGACATGAAGGACGCCGCCAATGCCCTGCGCTGGTGTGTGGCCGAAATGGAGCGCCGCTACAAGCTGATGGCCGCCATGGGCGTGCGCAACATCGGCGGCTTCAACAAGAAGGTCAAGGAGGCCGAGGCGGCCAAGGCCCCGCTGCACGACCCCACCTGGCAGCCCGACCCGCTGGACCCGACCCCGGGCGAGGCGCCGGAGCTGGAGAAGCTGCCCTACATCGTGGTGGTGGTGGACGAGCTGGCCGACATGATGATGGTGGTGGGCAAGAAGGTGGAGGAGCTGATCGCCCGCCTGGCACAGAAGGCGCGTGCCGCCGGCATTCACCTCATCCTCGCCACCCAGCGCCCCTCGGTGGATGTGCTCACCGGCCTCATCAAGGCCAACATCCCCACCCGTATCGCCTTCCAGGTCTCCTCACGCATCGACTCGCGTACCATCCTCGACCAGATGGGTGCCGAGCACCTGCTGGGCAAGGGCGACATGCTCTACCTCTCGCCGGGGCAGGGGGTGCCGATGCGCGTGCACGGGGCGATGGTCTCCGACGACGAGGTGCACCGCGTGGTCGAGGACCTCAAGTCCCGCGGCGCGCCGGAGTACGAGGAGGCCATTATCAACGGCATCGAGGAGAGCGGCAGCCCGCTCTTCCCCGGCGACAGCGGTGCGGTGGGCGGCGACTCCGACGAGAGTGACCCGCTCTACGACGAGGCGGTGCAGATCGTCACCGAGACCCGCCGCGCCTCGGTCTCCGGCGTGCAGCGCCGCCTCAAGATCGGCTACAACCGCGCCGCCCGCCTGGTCGAGACCATGGAGCAGGCCGGGGTGGTCAGCCCGCTGCAGGCCAACGGCAGCCGCGAGGTGCTGGCACCGCCGCCACCCAAGGATTGAGGGAATCTTCCCCCGCCCAGCCGGTCACAGCCTGTAGTTCCCAACGATAAAGGTTATCGCCATGCGTTTCCGTCCCCTCATCGCCCTGCTGCTCATCACCATTGCCCTGCCGGCCCAGGCCGGCGAGGGCGAGGAGCGGCTGCAGCGCTTCCTCGATGGGCTCAAGACCCTGCGCGCCGAGTTTGTGCAGACCCAACTCGACCCCAACGAGCAGGTGGTCGAGGAGGGGGAGGGGGTGCTCTACCTCAGTCGCCCCGGGCGCTTCCGCCTGGAGTACAGCACGCCCTACGAGCAGCTCTACGTGGCCGATGGCGAGCGCATGTGGATGTACGAGATCGACCTCGACCAAGTGAGCGTGCGCGAGCAGGGCAACGCCCTGGGCGACACCCCGGCGCTGCTGCTCTCCACCACCGCGCCGCTGGCCGAGAACTTCAGCATCGACGAGCTGGGCGTGCACGGCGGCCTGAGCTGGCTGGAGCTGCACCCTAGGAGCAAGGACACCAGCTTCAGCTACATGCGTACTGCCATGGAGGGGGAGATGCTGCGTGCCATGGAGATGGTGGATGGCTTTAACAACACTACCCGTCTCTACTTCGTCAGCATGGACGAGAACCCGCCCCTGGATGAGGAGAAGTTCCAGTTCAGCCCGCCGCCCGGCGTCGATGTGATCGGCGATACCGGCATTAACGAGGCCGGCGAGTGAGCGACCTGTTCGCCGACCAGCAGCAGGAACAGCAGCGCCAGCAGGCTGAGGGGCTGAGGCCGCTGGCCGACCGCATGCGCCCGGCCTCGCCGGGGGAGTTCTTCGGCCAGCAACACCTGCTGGGGGAGGGCAAGCCGCTGCGCCTGGCCATCGAGTCGGGCAACCTGCACTCGATGATCTTCTGGGGCCCGCCCGGCACCGGCAAGACCACCCTGGCGCGGATGATCGCCGGGCGCGCCGACGCCCAGTTCCTCACCCTCTCGGCGGTGCTCTCCGGGGTGAAGGAGATCCGCGCCGCGGTGGAGCAGGCCAAGCAGGCTCTGGCTATGGGCCGCGCCAGCGTGCTCTTCGTCGACGAGGTGCACCGCTTCAACAAGTCGCAGCAGGACGCCTTCCTGCCGCACATCGAGGACGGCACCTTCACCTTCATCGGCGCCACCACCGAGAACCCCAGCTTCGAGCTCAATAACGCGCTGCTCTCCCGCGCCCGTGTCTACGTGCTCAAAAGCCTCACCCTGGATGATATCGACGCGGTGCTGCTGCGCGCCCTGAATGATGCCGAGCGCGGCCTCGGCCAGCGCCCGCTGGAGTTGAGTGATGAGCTGCGGCGCAAGATCGCCGAGGCCGCCGACGGCGACGCCCGCCGCTCGCTGAACCTGCTGGAGATCGCCGCCGACCTGGCCGAGCACGAGGGCGACAAGGAGATCATCCGCGAGGAGACCCTGGCCGAGGTGCTGGCCGGTGGCGTGCGCCGTTTCGACAAGGGTGGCGAGGCCTTTTACGACCAGATCTCCGCGCTGCACAAATCGGTGCGCGGCTCAAAGCCCGATGCCGCGCTCTACTGGTTCACCCGCATGATCGACGGCGGCGTCGACCCCCTCTACGTCGCCCGCCGCGTGGTGCGCATGGCCTCCGAGGATATCGGCAACGCCGACCCCCGCGGCCTAGAGATCTCCCTCAACGCCTGGGAGGTGCAGGAGCGCCTCGGCTCCCCCGAGGGCGAGCTGGCCATCGCCCAGGCCATCACCTACCTCGCCTGCGCCCCCAAGAGCAACGCCGTCTACATGGCCTACAAGGCGGCCATGGCCGATGCCCGCGCCAACGGCTCGGTGGAGGTGCCCATCCACCTGCGCAACGCCCCCACCAAGCTGATGAAAGAGCTGGGCTATGGCCACGACTACCGCTACGCCCACGACGAGCCCGGGGCCTACGCCGCCGGCGAGACCTACTTCCCCGAGGAGGTGGGGGAGAGGGTTTATTATCATCCGGTGCCGCGGGGGTTGGAGGTGAAGATTGGGGAGAAGTTACGGCACCTTGAGGAACTGGATCGGAACGCGGAGTAAGGGGCGATTATTTCGTTATCACCGTGTCTGGCGCCAGGTTACTGTATGTTGGCAGTAGGCAGATAATGAGGATGTCATCATGTTCACCAAAGATATAAAGACCTTTATATCGTTCTCCTTCGTTGTTCTTGCTCTGTCAGCATGTACGCCCGCGACAATTGTTATGGAAGTGGATGGCACACTGAAGAGCAACTCTACAATGTATGTGTTGAGTTACCCAGACTCTATGTCAGACACAATCTCAGGAAAAAGGCTGAATATCTCTTTTGGTCCCTATCGAGTTGTGGATGCCGATTTGAGTTGGAGAAAGGTGAACGTAAGAGCCGGGGACCCAGCGCCTATTGTTGATATTAAGCGAGTTGAGAGAACCGGCAACACGACGATAACAACTAGCATTTCCGGTGGTCCAGTATCCATATTTGGTTTTACACGGCCGCCCGGAAAAGACGATGCGACAACAACGGAGTCATCGAAGACAATTACCTACAAGTTTAAGGTGGGTCAAAATATCACCTGGAGTGCTTATTGCCTTCATCAATCTGTAAAAAGAACTCCCCCCGAAGGGCAGGGCGGGAATATTGAAATAGTGTCATCAAACTTTGGGTGTCAATACACTAGGGATGGTTCGATTAAAGAGGTATGGATGCTTGTTGTAGATACTAATGGACAGATAACGCTAACTCGTGATGGGGAGTCTTCTGTTCTCTTTGCGCACTCAACGGGTGGTAAATATGTCACTTCTAAGGGCGTGGCATCTACTTCATTCAATGGCACCGCAGGTTATACATGGAGTCGCGCGCAAGAGGGCGTTAATACAAAGGTTGCCGCAATCTCTGTGCGGGAAGATATATCCCGTGTTTGGTTAAGTAAGTCAAACCCAGCTTCTTTGAATCAAGTTTTGTCGATGGCAAATACAGGGTTACTTATTTATAGCTGGGAGTTTCAAGATTAAGGCGTGTGCGTAGGTGGCTTACGCTCCACTAACGCAACCTACATCAATCAAACTAATTTCACTCGGTGACCCCACCCTCAACGGCGGTCCCCAGTAGCCCGTTCCCCGGCTGACGAAGATCTGCTGCTCTTCGTTGTGGTGATAGAGCCCGGCGAGGTAGGGCTGGTCGACCATCATTTTTCGAACCTAACAACCCTCTCCCGATGGGCGTACTTGTGAATATCCCCAATCAAGACGCTCACATCACCTAGGCCTTCTGACTTCAGGGTGATCTCGAAGCCATACGGTGACCATTGAAAGAGGCGCTTCACATCGGCGCGGTCGATCTTCAGGGTTTCCTCGATGTCGTTGTGCTTGATCGTGATCTGGCCCTCAGCGCAGATACCGTCGTTGTAGGGGAAGGGGATGGATCCGCTGACCTCTGCTTGGCCGTTGTTTAACTCGACATTGAGATAGGCGTTGTCGTTCGGCAGGTTGCTGATCTCGAAGCGTTGCACGTCCTGCAGGTGGAATGGGTGCTGCTCGTCGTTGAGTACGAGCATCATGATGCCATCGCGGCCGCGAACATCCAGCCCGTCGAATTGCGCCTGGATTTTTAGGCCCAGTAGCTGATCGTCGATGAGCTGGGCGACACGGTATTGCGCCGCCAGCAGTGCCCAGTGCGGCCAGTTGAGGGCCAGGATCTCCTCGTAGCATTCGAGCATCAACAGCAGGTTGGGGATAACCAGCTTGGCCATCTCAAAGTGATCGCTCTCCCTGAGTGTGCGTTCCTGGGTGATGCTGTCGCTGGATACGGCGTACTTCTCATTGAGGTGGCCGATGACCTTGTCGATCTCATCCTGCCATCCAAGCTGTTTCAGGGAACGGATCTTGATGGCGATGTAGCCCTCAATAAGGGCGATGGCATCATCGCTGTCGGCGTGCTGCTCCAT
>JBFFRO010000115.1:0-5974 GCA_041572995.1 Thiohalomonadaceae bacterium | reverse complement strand
ACGGCGCGCTGGATGAGGCGGCCGACGAACAGTCCGGTGTAACCGATGACGAAGAGGCTAAGCCCCAGAAAGATGGCGATGAAGACCGCCTGGCCGCCACCGACGCCACCGCGGCTGTCACTGCGGTGGTGATGGGCGCTGAGGCCGGTATGACGGCGGTGGTGATGGGCGCTGCCACTGGTATAAAAGAGGCCCTTGAGCATAAAACCACCGATCTGGCCGATGGCCATGATCCCTGCCAGCAGGCTGATGAGGCGCAGGTTGATGCGCATGTCGCCGTGGAAGATGTGCGAGAACTCGTGTCCCACCACCCCCTGCAGCTCGTCGCGATCGAGCTGCTCCAAGGCGCCACGGGTCACCACCATCACCGCCCGCTCCGGCTGCAGCCCGGCAACAAAGGCGTTAATCCCCGGCTCCTCCAGCAGGTAGAGCTTGGGCACCGGCATGCCGGAGGCAATGGCCATCTCCTCAACCACGTTGACGAAGCGGCGCAGCTCTGGCTCCTCGCTGTTGGGCACCAGCGGCTCGGCACCCAGCATCTCGGCCACCGCCTCGCCACCGCCACGCAGCTCCCAGGCCCGCTTGACCATCGCCCCGAGGATGACAATCAGCACCAACGCCGTGACCGGCAGCCAGGGGCCGGCCTCGAACCAGTAGCCGAAGCTGTGCGGCAGGTCGTACCAAAGTAATAGATAGGCGACGGCGTTGAGCAGCAGAACAATAAGCAGCACCGTCAGCAGAAAAAGTGGCAGCAACAGGCGGGTGTTGCGCCGTGCACGCTCCTGTTGGGCGAAGAAATTCACCGCACCACCCAGTCTAGAAGGAGACCTTCACCGGCTTGCGGTACTCCGGATTCTCCAGCTCCAGCAGCTGCGCCTCCTGGAAGTTGAAGGGGATGGCAATGAAGTTGTTGGGGAAGGACTCGCGGTGGGTGTTGTACTCCATCACCGCATCGTTAAAGGCCTGGCGGGCGAAGGAGACGCGATTCTCGGTACTCTTGAGCTCCTCCATCAGGTTGGCGATGGTGGCGTCGGCCTTCAGGTCCGGGTAGTTCTCCATGACCGCATAAAACTGTCCCAGGCTGGAGCCCAACAGCCCCTCGGCGGCGGCCAGCGAGGCGATAGCGGCTCCCTGCTCCGGGTGGGCGGCCGCGGCCTTGGCGGCGGCGGCGGCGCTGTTACGTGCGGAGATCACCGCATCCAGGGTCTCGCGCTCGTGGCTGAGATAGGCCTTGGCGGTCTCCACCAGGTTGGGGATCAGCTCGTGTCTACGGGTCAGCTGCACATCGATCTGGGCGAAGGCGTTCTTGAAGCGATTACGCAGCTCCACCAGGCGGTTGTAGATATAGATGATGTAGAACGGCAGAACGATGAGTATGACAATAAAAATCGTAGACGTATCCATGTACGGCTCTCCTCCCCAATGGTCGCTTCAGTTTGCCCGATCCCTGCTGCAGGGTAAATGCTACAAGGGAAGCTGAGCCGAGCCCATTACACTTCTGCCAACCGGTTCACACTCTAGCCAAGTCACCTTATGAATGCCCTGGGCACCACGCTAGAATAAATTTTTTGCGTAGCCAGCAGGCATGCCGTGAATTCGCATACCGACATTGATGTCCTGATTATCGGCCAGGGGCTGGCCGGCTCGCTGCTCGCCTGGCGCCTGATCAACGCGGGCGCCTCGGTGATGGTGCTCGATAACGCCAACCCCGCCGCCGCCTCACGGGTCGCCGCCGGCCTGATCAACCCGGTCAGCGGCCGCCGTCTGGTGCTCAGCAACAACGCCGAGGCCGCACTGGCCGAGGCCCACGCCCTCTACTCAGAGCTGGAACAGCGGCTGGCCACACCGCTGCTTCACCCGCTGCCAATGTGGCGTCTCTTTCGCGATCAAGCCCAGCGCGAGCAGTGGCAAAGGCGTAGCGCCGATCCCCTTTACGCTCCCTTCCTTGGTGCCGAGCACGATGCTGCGCCGGGGCTCAGGACCCCCTTCGGCTGCGCCGAACAGCAGCGCTGCGCACGCCTTGATACCCGTGCCCTGCTCCGCGCCCTGCGCAATGAGTTCGAGCACCACGGTCACCTGCGCACCCTCCAGTTCGATCACGCGAAACTGCAGCTCAAAGGTGATCACCTTATCTATGAGGATATCCGCGCGAGCCGGACGATCTTCTGCGAGGGGTGGCGAATGCTGGAGAACCCCTGGTTCGGCCACTTGCCGCTGCAGCCGGCCCAGGGCAGCATCCTCACCGTGGAGCTTGATGGAGCGCTGCCACCGGCAGCCATCAACCGTGGACAGTGGCTGATTCCGCTGGGGGAAAGGCGCTGGCGCCTGGGAGCCAGCTACCGCTGGGACGATATCGACGAACGCCCCAGCCAGGCTGAGCGTGAGGCACTACTGGCGACACTGGGGGAGATGCTCGAACCCTCACCGGGATATCGCCTGCTGGCCGAAGAGGCTGGGGTACGCCCCGGCACCCGCGACAAGGCACCGCTGCTGGGGGTGCACCCCGAGCACCCCGCGCTGGCGATCTTCAACGGCTTTGGCTCGCACGGCTCACTGCTCATTCCCTGGTATTCGGCACGCATGGCCGAACACCTGCTCAGGGGGGCCGCGCTGCCGGCATCGGGGGATGTTCGGCGACTGGAAACAGCGGCATGACCCGCTGGCAGGAGTTGGCCTACCGGCAGATCCGCCAGCACCTGGGTGAGGATGGTGTGGGGGTGGATGCCACCCTGGGAAGCGGCGAGAACACCCTGATGCTGGCATCGCGACTTGGCGATAAGGGACAGCTACACAGCTTCGATGAACGCCCCGGCCTGACCGGGGCGGCCGCGGAACGCCTTGAGGCGGCGGGCTTGGGCAGGCGGGTCAGCCTCTACCCCTCCGCACGAACGATGATGAGTCAGCTGCTGCCCCCCTACATCAAGGGACAGGTGAAGGCGATCCTATTCCACCTCGGCGGCTGGGTGGCCAATGACCCGGCGGGCGTCGAAACCACCATTACCGCCCTGTGGCAGGCCGGACAGCTACTGGCCCGGGGTGGGGTGATTTGCATCATCGCCGATGGCGATGACCCGGCGGGGCTGAGTGAGGCACGTGCGGTAGAAGCTTGGAGCGCCTCGCTTTCGGCGCATGCCTGGGATGTGACTATCCGCCGCTCACACCCGCCGGAGAGCCACCCGCACCTGTTCCACATCGTTCGCCGGGACAACTAGCCGCCGGCACCAGCGACGTGCGCCAGGATGTCCACCCGCACTGCAGCGGGGCAGGTTCAGCCGATAATCCCACTGACTCCCAGCCCTACCAGTCCCCATAGCAGGGCCAGACCCAGGGCTGCACCACAGCCCCACATACCGTGTTTAATACACTCCCCGTACTGCATACCGTCCTTCCTTTCGTCCTTCGGTCACTGTTATTGGATTGTGATGACAGGGGGATAGATTGCAGCTTATGTGCCAGAGATGACGGGCTGATGTCGGCACAAATAAAAAACGCGCACCGGAGTGCGCGTTTTTCGAAAGATGGCGGAGCGGACGGGACTCGAACCCGCGACCCCCGGCGTGACAGGCCGGTATTCTAACCAACTGAACTACCGCTCCGTTGTACTGATTTTCCGTCGCAACCCCGGGGTCGGTGGGGCTCATGAAGCGACAAGAGCGGCGTATTCTAGCCGAATTTCCCGCGGGGTCAAGCCGTTTTTTCGCCCCCTCAGCCTAGCCTAGAGCAGTCCCGCCTGCAGCGCGCTGGTGATATGGCGGGCACGATTGAGCAAATCCAAACCCTCTACCGGGTCGAACTCACCCGGCTGCAGGCGCTGGAAGGCAGGGGTTTCATCGATACGCGGCTGGTTGTGCATCTCCGGCGAGCCGAGGCGACTGTGCAGGTGGGCCAGCAGCACCAGGTCGCAGTAATCCGCCTCCGCCTCGGTCTCGCGCAGCCACTGCTCCGCCTCCTCGGTGACGTCGATCAGGTCCTGCTCGAAACCAAGACGACTGAGCACCAGGTTGCCCACCAGTCCGCGCAGCCGCTCGACGGCCTCCTCCAGCTCCGCCTCATCCTCGAACTGCTCCGGGTTACGGTCGGCGTAAAGCAGGATGGGAATGATACCGATGTCATGCAGCAGCCCGGCCAGCAGAGCCCGCTCGGGCTTGAGGTTGCCGCTCTCACGAGCCAGCACGTAGCTGAGACTGGCGATCAGGGTGCTGTGACGATAGAGCTCGGCCAGGCGCTCTTTGACGGCAGGGCTGCGCGCCTCGAACAGTTGCTTGAGGGAGAAGGCCACCGCCAGGTTGTGGGTGGTCTCCAGGCCCATGCGCGAGACCGCATCGAAGATGCTCTCCACCGTACGCCCACGGCTGTAGGCCGCGCTGTTGGCGACCTGCAGCAGGCGTGCCGAAAGCGCCGGGTCGGTATGCAGGATCTTGGCGACCGCCTTGAGGGTGATGGTGGGGTCCTCCAACGCCTCACGCACCTGGGTCGCCACCTCCGGCAGGCTGGGCAGCTCCAGCTCATCATTCATATAGGCCTGGTAGAGCTGCTCAAACAACGTCTGACCTCCACCCAGCACCACCTGCTCCTCCACCTCGCCATTCACCGTGGCGACAGCACTGTTAATCAGGCGCTCGTAGAGCTGGCGGTCGAAGCGCATTAGCGCGCAGCCGGAACGGGTCTCGGCGCGCAGATCACGGGGATGAACCTTGAACAGGGGCAGACGGCTGCGGGGAGTACCGGCGAGTATCGGCGCCTCCAGCCCCTTGTCGGTGCCCAGGGCCATCTCGCCGTCAATAAGATAGGTAAACCAGCGGGTATCATTCTCGGCATAGAGAATGGCGCTGGGAGAGAGCCGCTCCAGCCAGGCCCCCTTGAGCATCGCTTTGCGCTGCTCGCCATCCAGTTCACAGAGCGGGTAAAGCTTGCTCAGGGCATTCAGCGCCTGCTTGCTTTTGCTGTCCATAGGCTGTGCTATCGTCCTGTTATCGGTGTTTGCCACCTCAGTGTAGGTATTTGTCCTACAAGCAGGAGTTAGATTATCTGATTCCTGCCATCTGTAAAGCACTAAAAAACCATGATAAATGTGCGTGATTCGGCCAAACTGAAGACTCTCCGGGCTGCCATGGCCGAGGCGGCCGAGCCGCAACGGATCGCTGACCTGGCTCGTTACTTCAAAACCGGGCCCGGTGAATATGCCGAGGGTGACCGTTTCCTGGGCATCCGCGTTCCAGCACTACGCATCCTGGCCCGGCGTTTTCGGGGACTTAGCCATGAGCACTGCCTGGAGTTGCTGCACTCCCCCATCCATGAGGAGCGGCTACTGGCACTGTTGATCTGGGGCGCGCGCTTTCAGCAGGAGGATGAGACAGGCCGTCGGCGTATCGTCGAGGCCTACCTGGCCAGCACCGCCCACATTAACAACTGGGACCTGGTCGATATCAGCGCAGGGCGGATCCTCGGTGCCTGGCTGGACGGTCGCTCGAAAAGACCGCTGCAGCAACTGGCCCGATCGGCATCGCTCTGGGAGCGGCGCATCGCCATGATGGCCACCTCCCACGCCATCGGCCGGGGAGAGTTTGACGATGCTGAACACGTCGCCGAGCTGTTGCTGGAGGACAGCCACGACCTCATCCACAAGGCGGTCGGCTGGATGCTGAGGGAGATCGGCAAGCGCGATGGAGCACGTGAGCGGACCTTTCTCGCCCGCCACTACCCCCGCCTGGCCCGCACCACCCTGAGATACGCCATCGAAAAGTTTCCCGAATCGGAACGTAAGGCGTGGTTAAAAGGCCCTCCAACCTAGTCCCGTTTTTGTCAGCACGCGGCCCAAGGGGTACCATGGGCGGCTACACACGCAAATCCATAAGGTTTCATCATGCAGATTTCCGACAAGAAGGTGGTCTCCATCCACTACACCCTCACCAACGACGCCGGTGAGGTGATCGATTCCTCCGAGGGTCGTGAGCCGCTGCCTTACCTGGCCGGT
>JBFFRO010000114.1:0-6051 GCA_041572995.1 Thiohalomonadaceae bacterium | reverse complement strand
CTCAACAGCGGCCAGAGCTGCATCGCCGCCAAGCGCTTTATCCTGGTCGGCACCATCGCCGAACCGTTTCTCGAGCGCTTTAAGGCCGCGGTAGAGGCGCTGCAGCCGGGCGACCCGCTTCTGGATTCCACCACCCTCGCGCCCATGGCCCGGCGCGACCTGCGTGACGAACTGCACCAGCAGGTGCAGGAGTCGGTGCAGCAGGGGGCTAGCCTTATCACCGGCGGCGAACCCCTGGAGGGGCCCGGCCTGGGGCAGGGGGCCTTCTACGCCGCCACCATCCTCGACCGTGTGGAGGCAGGTATGCGCGCCTATTCGGAGGAGCTGTTTGGCCCGGTGGCCATCTGCCTCCGTGCCGACGACGAGGAGGAGGCGCTGCGCATCGCCAACGATGTGGAGTTCGGCCTCGGCGGCAGCGTCTGGAGCGGCGATGCCGCTCGTGGCGAGGCCCTGGCCCGGCGCCTGGAGTGTGGCTGCGCCTTCGTCAACGGCATGGTCAAGAGCGACCCCCGCCTGCCCTTCGGCGGTATCAAGCACTCCGGCTACGGCCGCGAACTCTCCCACCACGGCCTGCGAGAATTCACCAACGCCAAAACCCTGTGGATTAAATAACAATGAATAAAAAAACCTTCCCCCTGATCGTCGCCCTGCTCCTCAGCCCCACGCTCTTTGCCGCCCAGGAGGGCAGCCTGGATCCGGGCCTGGTCAACCCCGGCTACGTGGAGCACCCGGGCTGGTTCAAGCACTCCTTCCTCGATATTCGCGAGGATATCGCCGAGGCCTCGGCCCAGGGCAAGCGGGTGCTGCTCTACTTCTACCAGGACGGCTGCCCCTACTGCGAACGACTGATCCGTCACAACTTCGCCCAGCGCGACATCGTCGACAAGACCCGCGAACACTTCGACGTGGTTGCCATCAACCTCTGGGGCGACACCGAGGTGACCGACCTCAATGGAGAGAGCACCACCGAGAAGGCCTTCGCCAAATCGCTGCGGGTGCAGTTCACCCCCACCATGCTATTCCTTGACGAGAAGGGCGATGTCGCACTGCGGGTGAACGGCTACTACGCACCGCACAAGTTCGACGCCGCCCTCGACTACGTGGCGCAGAAAAAGGAGGGCGAGCTGCGCTTCCGTGACTTCTTCGCCGCCCGCGATGCCCGCCCCGCCTCGGGCAAGCTGCATGTCGGCAGGGGTTATCTGCCGTCGGATAGCCTGGCACGCAAGCCGGGCGACAAGCCGCTGCTGCTACTGCTGGAGCAGAAGGTGTGCGCAGTCTGTGACGAGCTGCACGGCGAGGCGCTGCGACGGGTGGATTCGGTGAGGCTACTACGCCACTTCGACGTGGCGCTGGTGGATATCGAATCGAAGGGAGCGATGCAGACTCCTGATGGACGCACGGTAAAGGTCAGCGACTGGATTAAAGAGATGGGACTGCAGTACACCCCCAGCCTGATCTTCTTCGATGATGCCGGTCAGGAGGTGTTCCGCACCGAAGCCTACCTGCGCCCCTTCCACGTACAGTCGGCCATGGAGTACGTCAGCAGCGGCGCCTATAAGGCGCAACCGGAGTTCCAGCGCTTCGTTCAGAATCGCGCCGACCACCTGCGCGAGCAGGGGATCGAGGTGGATATCTGGGAGTAGTAAGCGGCCACTGGCCTAGCCGGGAATACCGTCCAGCCAGTTGACCCGGTGGTCCACCTGGGGGCGGCCGAAGTGGTAGCCCTGGGCCCAGTCGATGCCGATCTCGCGGATGGTATCGAGGGTGCGTTCATCCTCGACAAACTCACCGACGGTCTTTACCTCCAGCTCCTCGGCCAGCTCCTGCACCCCGCGCAGGATGGCACGCACCTTCGGCTCGTAGGGCGCACGGCGCACCAGCTCCCCCTCCAGCTTGAGGAAGGTGACCGGCAGGTCAGCCAGGTAGAGCAGTGAGGAGTAGCCGCTGCCAAAGTCGTCGATGGCTAGGCGCAGGCCAAAGTCGAGGAAGGGGGCCAGCACCTCTCGGGTACGCGGGATATCGGTCAGCAGCTGGCGCTCGGTGATCTCGATCACCAGCGGCTTCTGCTCCGGCACCGCGGAAAAGCAGCTGGTGCAGCTTTGCACCGCCAGGTCGAGGATATCCTGCACCAGTCCCGGATACTGCAGCAGGTCGGCGGAGATATTGACGAAGTGATCGATGGGGGCGTCGCCCTGGGCCACCTTGCCGACACAACGGCGCACGGTGTGGCTGATCAGCTGGAAGTCGATATGATGGACCTGGCCCTTATCCTCGGCCAGCTCGATAAAGGCCGATGCCGGGATCTCCGCACCGTTCGAGGTCATCAGCCGCGCCAGCGCCTCCTCGGCGACGACCTGGCCGCTGGCCACCTCGACGATGGGCTGGTAGGCGGGACGGATGCGCTTCTCGCCAATGGCCATCCGCAACTCATCCAGAGTGATGGCGGAACCTTCTTCGGCCTTGCCCATAATCGTACCCCCGTATTCTCGCGCGATTATCGTTATTCTTTTCCAACGATTCTCTTCTTGCCCTAGCGCCACTGTCAACAAAAGGCCGTTCACCCCCTCGGTGCTTTCCGCTAGCATGGGCCGAAGACCACCGTTAGGACACCGCATGCCCACCCCCACACTGAAACGCTCCCTGTCACTGCCGCTGATCACCTTCTACGGACTAGGCACCATCCTCGGTGCGGGGATCTACGTCCTTATCGGCGAGGTGGCCGGACACGCAGGCATGCGCGCACCCTGGGGCTTTCTCATCGCCTCTCTGCTAGCCACCTTCTCGGCCCTCTCCTACGCCGAGCTCTCCTCACGTTTCCCACTCAGTGCCGGTGAGGCGGTCTACCTGCAGCGGGCCTTCGGCATCCGCAACCTCTCACGCTTGGTGGGGCTGATGATCGTCTTCATCGGTGTGGTATCCACCGCCACCCTGGTCAACGGCTTCGTCGGCTACTTCCGGGTCTTCGTCGATGCCCCGCCCTGGCTGGTGATCAGCGTGCTGGTCTTCACCCTGGGCGGACTGGCAGCCTGGGGCATCAACCAGTCGGCCTGGGCCGCGGCGGTCACCACCTGGGTGGAGCTGGGCGGATTGCTACTGGTACTGGCGGTGGCCGGTGAGAACCTCTCGCAACTACCCTCCCGACTCCCGGAGATGCTACCGAGCGCCGAGCCGGCGGTGTGGGCGGCACTCTTCGCCGGGGCCTTTGTCGCCTTCTACGCCTTTATCGGCTTCGAGGATATCGTCAATGTCGCCGAGGAGGTGCGCGAACCGGAGCGTAACCTGCCACGGGCGGTGATCTACTCGCTGGCGGCGGCCACCGGCCTCTACATGCTGATTGCGGTGGTGGCGGTACTCAGCGTCCCGCCCACCGAACTGGCCAACAGCGAGGCGCCGCTGGCGCTGGTCTACGAGAGGGCCACCGGCCGCGAGCCGCTGTTCATCAGCCTCATCGGCCTCTCGGCGGTGATCAACGGCGCGCTCATTCAGATCATCATGGCCAGCCGGGTGCTCTACGGCATGGCCAGCCAGGGCTGGCTACCGCGAGTGCTGGCCGATGTTCACCCCATCACCCGCACGCCGCTGAAGACCACTTTCGGTCTGGTGCTGCTCATCTGGGTACTGGCCCTCTGGCTGCCGCTGCTGACCCTGGCACAAACCACCAGCCTTATCACCCTGGTCGTCTTCGCCCTGGTCAACCTCGCCCTCTGGCGAGTGAAGCGGCACGACCCGGCGGATGCGCCACGCAGCGGCCTGCACGCCCTGCCTGCCTGGATCCCGCTGCTGGGCTTTGTGGTCAGTCTCGCCTTCGCCCTGTTCCAGGTCTGGCAGTGGCTTAGCTGATGGAGTGGCCCTTCTTCCTCGGCCTCGGGGCACTGGCCGGGCTGCTCGCCGGCCTGCTGGGGGTAGGCGGCGGCCTGGTGATCGTCCCGGCCCTGGCCTGGTGGTTCGATCATCAGGGACTGGGCGGCGGACAGCTGATGCAGCTGGCCCTGGGTACCTCGCTGGCGAGTATTGTCTTTACCTCCCTCTCCTCGGTCGCCGCCCACCACCGCCGCGGTGCGGTGCGCTGGGGCGAGGTGGCCCGTCTCGCCCCGGGCATCCTTATCGGCGCCCTGCTCGGTGCGGCGCTGGCCGACGCCCTGCCCAGCGAGCAGTTGCGCCGCTTCTTTGCCCTCTTCGAGCTGATGGTCGCCGTACAGATGGGACTCAGCCTGCGCCCCCGGGCCGCCCGCGCCCTGCCGGCCCGGCTAGGGATGGGCGCGGCCGGCGGCGGCATCGGCCTGGTCTCCAGTATCGTCGGCATCGGTGGCGGCACCCTTACCGTCCCCTTTCTCAGCTGGTGCGGGGTGGTGATGCGCGAGGCGGTGGCCACCTCCGCCGCCTGCGGCCTGCCCATCGCCCTAGCCGGGGCCCTGGGCTACCTGCTCATGGGCTGGGGCGAGGCCGGACTGCCCCCGGGGACACTCGGCTACATCCACCCGCAGGCGCTGCTCGGCATTGCCGCCGCCAGCGTGCTGTTCGCACCGCTGGGGGCACGCCTGGCCCACGCCCTGCCCGGAGCCCAGCTCAAGCGCCTCTTTGCCCTGCTGCTGGCGCTCATCGGCCTGCGTATGCTGTGGTGGTAGGCGGGAGGGGCTAGAATGAGAGCATCACCTGCCACGCTAGCCCCCATGCCACGCATCACCCTCCTCATCCTGCTGCTGTTCACCGGCCCGGCCCTGGCCGCACCGGGCCTGATCAGCGCCATTCGCTTCAAGGGCAACGAGATCACCCGGGAGGCAATCCTGCGCCAGGAGCTGCTGCTCAAACCTGGCGATGCGGCCAGACCCGAGGCGGTGGAGCGCGACCGCCGCGCACTGATGAACCTGGGGCTGTTCAAGTGGGTACGCAGCGAACTGCGCGATGACGGTGCCGGTGGGGTGGAACTGCTCTTCAGCATGGAGGAGAAGTTCTATTTCCTGCCCATCCCGCGCCTGGATGCCAAGACCGATGGCAGCTTCGCCTACGGCATGGAGCTGAGCCTGGATAACGTCGGCGGCCTCAACCAGCGACTGAAGTTGGTGCACCGCCGCCACGATGCCATCGACGCCACCGAACCGCAGCGCATCGAGAGCGAGTTGAGCTACAGCTATCCACGCCTGCTCGGCACTCGCTACGCCCTCTCCATGGGCTTCACCCGTACCGCTACCGAGATCATCGAAAGCGATGCGGCCGGCGCGGTCACCGCCGAGTACGACTACCAGTACCACGCCACCAGCGTCGGGGTTTCACGCTGGCTGGGTAGTGACGGCACCAGTAGCGGCTGGCGCCTCGGCACCGGCATGGTCCACCGCGAACAGTTCTTCAACCACACCTTTGGCACACCCGGTCTTTATGAGGGCAGCCAGGCGCTGGGGGTCACCTATTCCATCGGCCACTATGCGGTCGACAACCTGCGCTACCGTCGCATCGGTCACCAATACGGGGTCAGCGGCGAGTTGGGACTGCCGATGCTCGGCTCTGACCACAGCTACAATCGCAGCCAGCTCTTCTATCGCCGCTACCACCCGCTGGATGATGATCGTCCGCGCAACCTCAACGCCCAGTTGCGCCTGGGCGCCGCCAACGGCCTGCTCTTCGGCAACACCGCCTTCAGTATCGGCGGCAGCGACTCACTGCGCGGCCATGACAGCGGCGCCCTCAGCGGCAACGCCTACCTGCTGCTCAACCTGGAGTACCGCCACCCCTTAAGCGGCTACCCACAGCTTCGCGGAGTGCTTTTCAGCGATATCGGTAATGCCTGGCCGGGGGTGATGGAGATGGATATCACCGACCTGGTGAGCGACGTCGGCATCGGCCTGCGCTGGAAGGTGCAGTCCTTCGTCAACATGGAGCTTACGGTGGATGTGGGCTACGACCCGCTGAGCGGCAAACACAAGGTATTTGCCGGCAGCAGCGGCAGTTTCTAATCTGACGCTACATCTTGCTATGCTTAGCACAGGCCCATCAAAGAAGATGAGCAATTTCCCTACCCGGCGTCAGATCGGGAGGGCAGCACAGAGAGGACACAAT
>JBFFRO010000113.1:0-6095 GCA_041572995.1 Thiohalomonadaceae bacterium | reverse complement strand
GCAGCTACAGGCGGAGATCGTCCGCTGTCGAGAGCTTCATGCCGACAGCTTCCCCTCGTTAATCCTGGAGCGTGGCTCGCAGCGCTGGCCCATCGCCATCGATTACAGCGATCACGAACCGATGCTGGAGACCATCACGCTATTGCTGGAGTGACCAGCCGGCGAATGCTGTATTGCGGCGGCATCACCAGCCGCTGGCGCAGTCCCTCGCTGCGGGCCTCGAACTTGAGGAACACGCCGACGGCATTTTCACAGCGCGGGTGCATGAGGCGGAAGGCGGATTTAACCGGTTTTCTCACGCCCTTGTGAGTGTACCAGGCACAGGCGCGCAGCTCGCCGGCATCGGCACAGTTAGCCACCAGGGCTCCGCGGGGGGAGAGTCTCTCAAGCAGCGTCTTGAACCACTTCGCATCCAGCGCCACCGCCCGCTGCGGTTCACCTGCCACCTCGGCGAAAAGGTCATCAATGATGAGGTCGAAGCGCTCTCCCTCATACTCATGCAGCCACCTCACCGCATCGTCCAGGTGCAGGTGCAGCTGCTTGCCACCGAGGCCGAAATATTTTTTTCCCAGCTGAATATGCAGCGGGTTGAGCTCAATCGCATCGATGTGGATATCGGGGAAAAAGTGCTGCAGCTGGCGGATCACCGCTCCACCGCCCACCCCCAGGACCAGCACCCGTCGCGGTGGCGTGTCGAAAAAAAAGGCCGGTAGGCTCAGCAGGTCCCAGACGCTGCCGGTGAGGACTTTGTTGGGGTTGTACTGGGTGTGGAGAATGCCATTTTCGTAGAGCCTGCGGGTCGCTCCGGCGGAACGGACCTCGTAGCGGGTGGTGCCGATGATTTTCTGCCAGAGGATGGCCATGGGTTTACTGTGCGGACTCGTGGCTGGGTGGGGTGTTGTCGTTATCCAAAAAAGGTCTAATTTTCTTGGCCATCAACATCGCCGGCTTGGTTCATTTCAGCGGAGCCTCCCATACTAGACCTCGCACCCTGCGATGACAAAAGCGGTTGCAGTGCGGTACGCAGCGCCTGCTGGGCCTGGCGGCGGCCCTGCAGCTTGAAGCTGGCGACCACCTCGCTCCAGTCACGGTGCTGGAACACCTTGGCCTCGAGCAGGGCGCGGGCCTGGTCGTCCTGCACCTCACACAGGTGAAGCAGTTTCCAGATCGCCCCCAGCACGTTGCCGTAGTCTCGGTGACCGTGGACGAAGCTCTCCAGGTCAGCCCAGTCGCGCCCGTCCAGCCCGGGCTCTGGGGCGGGAGCAGTATCGTCATGCAGTGCCGCCGTTAGTGCCGCGGCCATGGCAGGCTCCATCTGCCGTAGCGGGTCGCCCAGCTGCAGCGGCAGGGCGTAGCGTAGGCGACTGGCCGCCTCCGTAGCGAGTGACTCTGCCGCCGGGCTTTGTGGCGAGAGCATCAGCAGTGGGTGGGCGCCGCTGCCGGTCTCGCGACTCAGGCCCACGCGCAGCAGTTGCCAGTCGAGTCGTCGCCAGAAGGCCAGTAGCCCCGGCTCACCACCAAAGGCGGCGCCGACGAAATCCAGCCCCTCGGCGCGCGCCTCCGTCTCCAGCTGGCGCACCAGGCGGCGTCCCAGCCCACGTCCCTGCAGGACCGGATGCACGGCGATGCGGATCACCCGCTCGCCACGCAGCTGCGGTGCCTCGATGAAGCCGGCGTGCACTGCCAGCGACTGTGGCAGCAGGTGGCCGCGGGGGCGGCGCTCGCCGCGGTAGATGGCCCCGGCCAACGCCTCATCGAAGCCCCCCTCGCGGGCGCTGAGCAGGCAGGCGGCGATGCGCCCACGGTAGCGCAGCACGCGCACACTGAGGTTGGGACCATCGAGTAACTGGCGCAGGTCGGTGGGGCGGGTGCGGTAGTGGGCCAGCACCAGCAGGGCGAAGAGCTCACTGAGGCTTGTCTCGTCATCGGCCAGCGCGTCGCGATCCAGATGCTGGTAGTCGCAGGCCTCGGCGGTGGCATCGGTCAGGGTCTCATCCTCCGCCGGTGCCGCCTGCAGCAGCAGGGCGCGGTTGACGAGGTGCTCCAGTGGGTCCATCTCGTCCCAGCGGATGGGCTGCTTCAGTTCCAGCCCGCGCCAGCCGGGGCAGCGTTCGTCCAGGTGTTTGCGAAAGCGCAGGGCAAAGCCGCGACCGGTGCCCTCGTAGCCGTGCACGGTGGTGGCGAAGACGATGCGCGGGTAGTGCTCCAGCATTCGCTGCAGCAGGCCCACCGGTATCGCCGCGGCCTCGTCCACCATCAGCAGATTGCAGCCGCGAGGCTGCAGGGTGAGTTCGTCGGGCGGTACAAAGCAGGGGTTGCGCTCCGGCCACAGCCGCCTGGCGTGCTCCAGCAGCGAGGCCACGGCGGTGGCTCGCGGGGCGGTGACAATGATGGACTCCACCCCGGAGCGCAGCAGGTGGGCGGCGGCGATCCCCAGCGCGGTCGACTTGCCGCGGCCGCGGTCGGAACTGAGCACCAGCGGCCGGTGGCGGTGACCGTGGGCCAGTCGCTCGATGGCCTCCACGGTTGCGTGCTGCTCCTCGGTGGCCCACTCATGCGCATGTTGGAGTGGCGACGCGGGAGCCGGTGTTGGCAGGGCGTCACCCTTGGCGAAGCGGTGCACCGCGACGTCGCTGGCGAGGGTGCGGGCCAGACGGCGGAGGAAGCGCCCACTCACCTCGGAGGCCTCGCGGGGATAAACCGCCAGCCGCTCGTGCTGGGGGTCGGGGTAGTCGGGCCACTCGGCCTCGGGCGGGGAGAGCAGCAGCAGGGTACCGCCACGGCGCAGGGTGCCAACGGCGGCACCGAAGGCGTCGGCATCGAAACCGGCGAAGGCATCGAAGATCAGTAGTGCACACTCGCCGCCGAGCAGGCGCCGGGCCTTGGCCATGGGGGTGACGCTGAGCCCCGGGGGTGCCTGCTCGGCATCGCCCAGCCACAGCACCTCGTCGCGGCCGGATGCCAGTCTCGCCGCCTCGCCCCGCGCCCAGGCGGCATTGCCCTCAAGCCACCAGCAGTGTCGTGCGCCCTCGCTCATGCTGGGGACTCTAACTTAGCCACGTTGGCTGGGCTAGAATGGCGACAAAAATATAATTGAGAACCCTGATGTTTAAACCCCTAATTCCCCTGTTGCTGCTGTTTTCCGCCCACCTGGGCGCCACTACCTTCGACCTGGAGCTGGAGGGGGGGCCCGATGTGCCGATCCACGCCTTTGGTGAGGCGGGCGGCACACGCCTGCTGTGGTTGCCGGGCGAGCACGGCCTGGAGGGTGAGGCGGAGCTCGGGCTGGCCGAGCACACCGCGGCCGGTGGCCTGCAGGTGTGGGTGGCGGACCTGCACACCGCCTACTTCGTCACTCCCGGCCGGCGCAGCCTGTTCAAGATGCCGCCGGAGGAGGTGGCGGAGCTGATTGCCGCAGCGCTCCCGGAGCAGGGTAAACTGTTCCTGCTCAGCTATGGCCGTGGTGCCGCACTCACCCTGCTGGCACTGCACGAGCTGCAGCAGCAGGGTCGCCTAGATGGACGCTTCGGCGGCGTGGTCCTGCTGCACCCCAACCTGCTTGCGCGCAGCCCGCGCCCGGGTCAGGCCAACGAGTACCTGCCGGTGGTCGCAGCCAGCAACCTGCCCATCTACATCCTGCAGCCGAAAAATTCCTCCCAGCGCTGGTACCTGCCGGAGCTGGTGGCGCAGTTGCAGGTGGGCGGCAGCGAGGTGGTGGTGCAACTGCTCAATGATGTCAGTGAGGGCTATCACGTACGCCCCGACAGCAGCGAGGCTGAGCTGGCGATGCGCGCGCATACCCCGCGGCTGGTCCGCCGGGCGCTGAAAATGCTCGCCCCCTATCACCCCCAGGCGCGCGTGGCGGTGCCGATGCCCGAATCCTTTGAGTGGAGTGTGGAGAGCTTCAGTGGCCTGCAGCGCTACGAGGGGGACCCCACCCCGCCGGCTCTGCAGCTCAAAGACCTGGATGGGGTGGAGCGCAGCCTGGCGGATTATCGCGGCAAGGTGGTGCTGCTCAACTTCTGGGCCACCTGGTGTCCGCCCTGTGTGGAGGAGCTGCCGTCACTGACCCGCCTGCGCCAGCGCATGGCCGGGAAGGCCTTCGAGGTGGTGACCGTGGATGTAGGCGAGGAGGCGGCACTGGTGCGCGCCTTCTTGGATGAGCACCAGGCGCCTCTGCCGACCCTGCTCGATGCCGATGGCTCCAGCTTTACCCGCTGGCAGCTGAGGGCGGTGCCCAGCAACTTCCTGCTCGATGCCGGGGGCCATATCCGCTACAGCTATTTCGGTGCCCTCGAGTGGGATGGCGAGGCCGTGACGGCGGTGATCGACGGGTTGCTGGATGAGTCGGAGCGAGAGCAACAGGGTCGGCGCTAGTCGCTGACCCGATCGCCGCTGGACTCCACCGCTGTCTCCAGGGCATTCTCCGCCACCGCTTCCTGTTCCAGGTAGTCGTAGTAGCTGGCGCGGTACTTATCGAGCATTTCGTCAGCCTGCTCCTCGTCGAGCCCGGAGCCGGTCATGGCGTAGCGAGCCAGTTGCAGGCTGGCCTCAAGGTTCTCGGAGGCGACCCCCGAGGCTCCCAGCCCGAGCAGGTGGGCACAGCGGCTGCGGCTGTGGCCGCGGGCGTAGATTGGTAGCTTGGGGTAGTGGATGCGGATGTCGCTGACCAGCCGGGCCACCACATCGGCATCGTCGATGGCGATGATCAGCAGCTCCGCCTCGCCTACCCCCGCGGCCTTCAACACCTCGTGGTTGGAGGCGTTACCGTAAAAGACGGCGAAGCCCTTGTTGCGTCCGCCGCTGACATGCGAGGGGTGCTGCTCAATGGCCACGTAGGGGATCTCTGCCTCGTGCATCAGCGAGGCGATGCGCATGCCCATGCGTCCGAAACCCGCGATCACGACCTTCGCTTCAGCGCCATCCCCCTCTGGCAACATCGCCAGCGGTTCCTCGGGCTCCTGTGTCAGGCGGGCGTTGATGCGCGAGGCCAGCAGGGGGGTCAGCACCATGCTCATTACCACCACCATCACCGCCTCCTGATAGAGGCGATCATCGAACAGGCCGCTCAGCTGGGCCGCACCGAAAAGTACGAAGCCGAACTCACCGCCCTGGGGCAGTAACAGGGCGATGTTGCGCGCATCCTGGTGACGGATGCCGAACAGCCGGGCGCTGACCCACAGGGCGGCTGCCTTGACCGCGAGCAGCGCCAGCAGCATGCCGACCATGCGCAACGGCGAGTCGATGAGCACTCCCGGTTCCACCGACATGCCGACGCTGATGAAAAAGAGCCCCAGCAGCAGTCCACGGAAGGGCTGGATGTCGGCAAGGATCTGGTGGCGGTACTCCGAGTCGGCGATCAGCAGGCCGGCGATAAAGGCGCCCATGGCCATCGACATGCCGGCATGTTCGATCAGGGTGGCGATACCGAGTACTAGCAGCAGGGCGGTGGCGAGGAAGATCTCCTCACCACCGTGACGGGCGATACGTTGCAACACAGGGCGTAGCAGGATGCGCCCGCCCAGTACCACTAGCGCGATTACCCCCAGGGACTCGGCGAGCACCAGAAGCACATCACTGCCGAAGGAGCCCTCCGGATCGGCCAGCAGTGGCACCAGCGCCAGCAGCGGCACCACCGCCAGGTCCTGCAGCAGCAGGATGGCGAAGGCGGAGCGGCCATAGCCGCTGTTGAGTTCACGCCGCTCGATCAGCAGCTGCAGGACAAAGGCCGTGGAGGAGAGGGCCAGGCCCAGGCCCAGCACCAGCGCCGGGCGCAGCTCCACACCGAACAGCCACAGCAGGGCGGTGATCAGCAGGCCGGAAAAGATCACCTGGGTGGTGCCGAGGCCGAAAACCATGCGTCGCATCAGCCACAGACGAGCCGGTTTCAGTTCGATGCCGATAATAAAGAGCAGGAATACCACGCCGAGCTCGGCAAAGCTGCGGATCTGTTCCACCTCGCCGATCATTCCCAGCCCGGCCGGGCCTACCGCGACGCCGGCGGCGAGAAAGCCCAGCACCGATCCCAGTCGCAGGAACTGGAACAGAGGTACTACGATCACCGCGGCGATCAGCAGGATGAGGGTGTCGTTGAG
>JBFFRO010000112.1:0-6095 GCA_041572995.1 Thiohalomonadaceae bacterium | reverse complement strand
TGGCGCAGGGTGTAGGCGGCGCCGAGCATGAACACCGAGGCGTGCAGGTAGAGGATCGCCTCCTGCACGGCGATGGAACCGCTGTTGGAGAAGTAGCGGGCGCGGACCACGCCGAAGGTGAGCAGGACCATCCCCAGGGTGGCCCAGGAGACCAGGTGGCCGGTGGTGTCGCTGAGCCGTTCCAGGCGGTGGGCGATGCGCCCGCAAAGGGTGGTTTCCTGCATGATTCTCGTCCGTTGTCCGGACGCCATTGTAAGGGGGCCTCGGGACCGGCTCAAGGGCGCCTAGTGGTGATCGACAGTCGCTGTCAAGCGCTTTATGCACAGCTGCTGACGAAGTTATGCGCTCTCTAGGTTTGTATCTACTAACATCCTGAAAAAACCTTAAGAATCTTTGTAACTAGTTGATTTATATGGGTTGTTACAGGTTGGTTAAAAAGTGTTCAATTTAACGGCTTGCGCATGTGAATGCGGCCTGTGGATGGTTTCCCCGAGTTCATCCACAAAGTTATCCACAGGTTTTGTGGATAAAGAATAAAGCCTCGTATCCACAACAACTTAGCGGAATATTAGAGAAACGCATTAAGAAAGCGGAGCTAACCGTAGGGTTTTTCCCTACGGCTGTAGTGGCGGTAAAACGGGGGCCTCAGGCGCCCTCCCAGAGGGCGCGCAGAGAGGCCTCATCGGCGATACGGCGCTGGAGGATACGCTTGAACACCTCGGGGTCCTTGGTGTGCGTCAGCTCGCCCTCGCGGGGGAAGTGCAGGTCCTTCAGGCGTGAGAGCCAGAAGCGCAGGGCACCGGCGCGCAGCATCAGCGGCCAGTCCTGTGTCTCCTGGGCCTCCACCGGACGCACTGCCTTGTAGGCGCGTAGCAGGGCGGTGGTGCGTTCGGCATCCAGGCCGCCCTGGCCATCGGCGCACCAGTCGTTGACGGTGACCGCCAGGTCGTAGAGCAGGGCGTCGTTGCAGGCGTAGTAGAAGTCGATCAGGCCGCAGAGCCTGTCGCCATCAAAGAGGGCGTTGTCGCGGAAGAGGTCGGCGTGGATCACCCCGCGCGGCAGGGCGTCGCGGCGGTGCTCGGCCTGCTCGGCCATCTCGGCGCGCAGCAGGGCGGCGTCAGCCTCATTCAGTTTGGGTAGCAGCAACTCGGCAGTCTCGTGCCACCAGTGTGGGCCGCGGTCATTGTCGCGTCGGCCCGGGTAGCTCTGCCCGGCGATGTGCAGCCGCGCCAGTGTCTCGCCGATGGCAGCGCACTGGGCGACGCTGCTCTCCTCCACCCCGCTGCCGCTCAGGCGCTGTACCAGCGCCGCCGGCTTGCCGTTGAGCTCCAGCAGGTAGCGGCCGTCACGCGCGGCCAGCGGGTGGGCACAGGGTACCCCGTGTTCGGCGAGGTGGGCGGTGAGATCGAGGAAGTAGGGAAGCTCGTCGGCGCTGTGGTTCTCGAACAGGGTCAGCACCATGCGCGCGCCACTGGTGGTGACGAAGTAGTTGGTGTTTTCGATCCCGGCGCTGATCCCCTCGAAGGATTCGAGTTGGCCGAGGTCGTAGTGTTCGAGGAAGGCCTTAAGTTCGGCCTCTGAAACCGGCGTGTAGACGGACATAAAATGGCGATGCTGGTGGCGAAGCCCGGATCTTAACGGTCCGGGCGCTGGAATGACAGTGCTCTGTCTACCACTTGAGGATGGGCCACTGGGCGACCGGCGGATCGTCGTGCGGGTTGCGCCGGGTCTCCAGCTCACCATCACCGTTGCTGTCGATGAGGTAGTAGGGCTGGCCGTGATCGGGGGTGATGCGCAGCATGAACAGCTGGCCGCCGATACGGTACTCCTCCACCTGCGACTGGCCGCGATCGGTGATGGTCACCTGCGGCTGCTGCTCCGCCTCCTCGATGATGCGGCGGGCCTCCTCCGGCAGGTCCTCCGGCATCGCCTCGCCGAGGGCACCAGGGTGCTCCGCCTCGACGATGGGCGGCGGCGGCGGCGGCACCTCCTCGGCGGTGAGCGCCGGCGCGGCGAACAGGAGGGCCAGGGTGATGGCGGGGGTGATGGCAAGGCTGGAGCGCATGGGGACTCTTCTTTCGCTTAGAGGTCGAGCATGATCTCCTGCTCCTCCGCGGAGGGCTCGAAACCACGCTGTTCATAGTGTTCAAAGATAGCATCCACCACATCCTGAGGATTGTCCAGCACGCGCACCAGCTCCAGGTCCTCGGGGGCGATCATGCCCCGCTCCACCAGCGGCCCGGCGAACCAGGACTGCAGTCCTTCCCAGAACTCGCGGCCGACGAGGATGATGGGGATCTGGCGTGACTTGCCGGTCTGGATCAGGGTGAGGATCTCGGCCAGCTCGTCGAGGGTGCCGAAGCCGCCGGGCATGACCACATAGGCGGCGGCGTACTTAACGAACATCACCTTGCGCGAGAAGAAGTGGCGGAAGCTCAGGCGGATATCCTGGTAGGCGTTGCCGCTCTGCTCGCGCGGCAGCTGGATGTTGAGACCGATGGAGGGGGATTTGCCGGCATAGGCCCCCTTGTTGACCGCCTCCATGATCCCGGGGCCGCCGCCGCTGACTACCGAGAAGCCGGCGTCCGAGAGCTTGCGCGCGATGGCTTCGGCCTGCAGGTAGTCGGGGTGGTCGGTGGCGGTGCGCGCTGAGCCGAAGATGCTGACGCAGGGGGCGGCATTGGCCAGCCGCTCGAAGCCCTCCACGAACTCGGCCATGATCTGGAAAATCTTCCATGACTCGCGGTTCAGCATCAGCTCGTCGGTCGGTGCCAGGCTGGGGTGGCTCTTGATTTTGTCGCTCATGGGGGCTCCTTGTCGCTGCCTTTCCCATTATAGGCACGCCGTTACGGCGTGGGGGAAGTGCGGCGGGCTCAGCGTTCGTTGGCGATGCCGAAGCGTTCCAGGCGGCGGTAGAGGGTGGCGCGGGAGATCCCCATCAGCTCCGCGGCGCGCTTGCGGTTGCCGCCGCTCTGCTGCAGGGCGGCGAGCAGGCGACTGCGCTCATCCAGCGGCGGCGGGGCGCCGTAACCGGCCGGGTAGGCCGGTGCCGGCAGCTGTGCCCCCGCGGTGGGCTGGGGGGCGATGAAGGGCGCGGGGGTGAGCAGCTCGGGCGGCAGGTCCATCTCCTCGATGTAGTGTCCTCGTGCACGCACCGCGGATACCTCGATGGTGTTCTCCAGTTCGCGCACGTTGCCGGGCCAGGCGTGGTCGGTGAGACGGCGCATGGCGTCGGTGCTGATCCCTTTCAGCGCCTTGCCACTGGCCGTGCGCACGCGACCGAGGAAGTAGTCGGCGAGCATGGGGATATCCTCGCGTCGCTCTCGCAGCGGCGCGAGGCGGACCTGTGCCACGCGGATGCGGTACATCAGGTCGGCACGAAAACGCCCCGCCTCCACCTCGGCGGTCAGGTCACGGTGGGTGGCGAAGATCAGGCGCACATCCACCTTGCGCGGGGTGTTCTCACCGACGCGGATCACCTCGCGCTCCTGCAGCACACGCAGCAGTGCGGTCTGCACGTTCATGGAGATCTCGCCGATCTCATCGAGGAACAGGGTGCCGCCGTCGGCCTCCTCGAACAGCCCCTTGTGGTCGGAGATGGCGCCGGTGAAGGCCCCCTTGCGGTGGCCGAAGAGCTGGCTGGTCAGCAGCGAGTCGGTGAGCCCGGCGCAGTTGACGGCGATGAAGGGCTCGTCCTTGCGGTGGCTGGTGTTGTGCAGGGCGCGCGCCACCAACTCCTTGCCGGTACCGGTCTCGCCGTTGACCAGCACGGTGATATCCACCTCCGCCAGCTCCTGGATCTGGCGGTAGACCTGCAGCATGGGCCGGCTTTTGCCGACAAAGTCCTGGAACTGGGCCTTCTCATCGAGCATGCGCCGCAGGTCGTGAACCTCGGTGACGTCGTGAAAGAGGAAGAGGTAGCCCCCCTCCTCGCGCGGGTCATCGTGAATGGTGGTGTCCATCCAGAAGCGCCGCCCGTCATCCCGCTGCAGCCCGAGCTGCATGTGCTCGCGCTGGCTATCGGGGGTCTCCACCAGCTGCTCCAGTGACTCCAGCTCCTCGCTGGTGAAGGGGAAGGTGTGCAGCCAGTGGCGCCCCAGGTCCGCTTCGCGGTCCAGGCGGAAAAGGGCGCAGACGCTGTAGTTGAGAAAGCGGATGCCGCCGGTCTCGTCGCAGAGCACCGTGCCCTGCTCCAGCTGGTCAAGGATGGCGGCCAGGTCCTCGCGGCCGCGACGGCTGCGCTCCAGCGCCTGCTCCAGGCGCCGGCGGCTGTTGTGACGCTCGCGCATCACCACGCTCTGCTGCTCGGCGATGGTCAGGCGCAGCTCCAGCAGCTGGGCGGAGAAGGGTTTGGTGATGTAGTCGTTGGCGCCCACGGCCAGGGCCTTGAGCATATCCTCGTGCTCGGAGCGGCCGGTGACCATGAGGATCATCGGTGCCTCGCCATCGGGCAACGCGCGCACCATCTCCACCAGTTCGATACCGTTCATGCCCGGCATGTCCCAGTCCACCAACATCAGCGGGTGGCAGTGCTCGCGGAAGGAGGCCAGTGCCGCCTCGCCGTTGTCGATGGCGTCCACCTGGTGACCGCGGTCGCGCAGAATGGCGCTAAAGATGCTCAGTTGCAGCGGGTCGTCGTCGACCAGCAGGATCCTCATGGGTCTCTGTCCGTATTCATCGATTGAGCCCCATTCTATAGAAGTTTGCCGCCACCAGCGCGCACGGGCTGATATCATCGTCGACCATACGAACGATTGGCCATAAGTTGAGATCGGATGAGTACTGAAGAGAAAAAGCCCCTGGTGCTGGTGGACGGCTCCTCCTACCTGTTCCGCGCCTTCCATGCCATGCCCTCGCTGACCAATGCCGCGGGCCTCAACACCGGGGCCATCTACGGCGTCACCAACATGCTGCGCCGGCTGCTGGCTGACTACGCGCCGGAGGAGATTGCTGTTGTCTTCGACGCCAAGGGCAAGAACTTCCGTCACGAGATGTACCCGGAGTACAAGGCGAATCGCCCGCCCATGCCGGAGGAGCTGCGTGAGCAGATCGAGCCCATCCACCGCATCGTCGAGGCGATGGGACTGCCGATGCTGGCCATCGAGGGGGTGGAGGCCGACGATGTGATCGGCACCCTGGCACGGCGCGCCGCCGCCGACGGCATGCCGGTGCTGATCTCCACCGGCGACAAGGACATGGCCCAACTGGTGGACGAGCACGTCACCCTCATCAACACCATGACCGACACCCTCTCCGACCCGGCCCAGGTGGTGGAGAAGTTCGGCGTGCCGGCCGAGCGCATCATCGACTACCTGGCACTGGTGGGGGACAAGGTGGACAACGTCCCCGGGGTGCCCAAGTGCGGCCCCAAGACCGCGGTGAAGTGGCTGCAGGCCTACGGCGACCTGGACGGGGTGATGGCCCACGCCGAAGAGATCAAGGGCAAGGTGGGTGAATACCTGCGCGATTCGCTGGAGATGCTCCCCTTATCACGTGATTTGGTGACCATTCGCTGCGATCTTGAGTTGCCACTGCAGCACCACGAGCTGCAGCGCCGCAGCCCCGATGCCGAGGCCCTGCGCGAGCTCTTCACCGAGATGGGCTTCAAGACCTGGCTTTCAGAGCTGGCCGCTGGCGAGGGCAGCGGCGAGGCCGAGAGTGGCGATGTCGAGATTCCGGTCTCGGCGCCGATTGAGGTCGATTACCACGCCATCCTCGATGCGCAGGAATTCGAGGCCTGGGTGCAGCGCCTGGAGGCGGCCGAGCTCATCTGCCTGGACACCGAGACCACCTCGCTGGATGTGATGGAGGCGGAGCTGGTGGGGCTCTCTTTCGCCATCGAGCCGGGCGAGGCGGTCTACATCCCGGTGGGCCACGACTACCCCGGCGCCCCTGACCAGCTGGACCGTGACACGGTGCTGGCACGGCTCAAGCCGCTGCTGGAGGACCCGGCGCGGCCCAAGGTGGGTCAGAACCTCAAGTACGACATGGGGGTGCTGGCCAACTACGACATCCAGCTCAAGGGCATCGCCCATGACACCATGCTGGAGTCCTACGTCTACAACAGCACCGCCAGCCGCCACGACATGGACTCG
>JBFFRO010000111.1:0-6116 GCA_041572995.1 Thiohalomonadaceae bacterium | reverse complement strand
GGCAGTGGTCTCGACCAGTTCGGCCTGCTCGGTATCTACATCGAAGCGGGCCATCAGCGCACCGATGGTGCGCTCGCGCACATCCTCGTGACTGATACGGCCCATGAGGTCATAGATCAGGCCCTCGCGCAGGGCCCAGTCGGAGACCTGCATTTGCTCGATCTCCAGCGCCTCGAAGATCGCACTGAGCACCGCAGTGCCGCCGGCAAGCACTGGCAGGCGCTCGGACTTGAGGCCTTCGAGTGTGAGCTTGTCCACGTGTCCGGCCTCGACCAGGGCGGCACCCAGTTTATCCAACGCCTCGCGACTGATCCCCTGCTCGCACCAGCCCATGGCATTGGCGATGGCGGCCACCGCCTTGATGGTGCCCGAGGCACCGACGGCATCCTGCCAGCCGCGACGATAGAGCGAGCGCACCCCGCGCAGTTCCAGCAGGGCGGCGGTGCGTGCCCGCGCCCAGGCCTCGGCGGTGACCACACCGCCATCGAAAAAGCGGCGGCTGTAGCTGACGCAGCCCATGTAGAGACTCTCCATCTCATCGGGCTCGAAGCGCTCCCCGGTGATGAGCTCGGTGCTGCCACCACCAATGTCCACCACCAGGTGACGGCCGTTTGCCTCGGCCAGACTGTGGGAGACACCGAGGTAGATAAGGCGCGCCTCCTCGCGCCCTGCGATCACCTCAATGGGGTGACCGAGCAGGGCCTCGGCCTCGGCGATAAACTCTTCGGAGCCACGGGCCTTGCGCAGGGTGTTGGTACCGACGATGCGCACGCTCCCCGGCGGCAGGGTGCGCAGTCGCTGACCGAAGCGAGCCAGACAGGCCAGAGCCCGCTCCCGCGCCTCATCGCTGAGTCGATTCTTCTCATCCAGGCCGGAGGCCAGGCGCACCATCTCGCGCAACCGATCGAGGGTCTGTAGGTCACCATCGCGCGGGCGCGCGACGATGAGGTGGAAACTGTTGGAACCAAGGTCGACCGCGGCCACGGTATCGAACGGGGTGCTCCCCTCTGTCATCACTTTTCCTTCTTCAGTTGCGCACGCGCCTCGCGACTGAGTCGCTTGAGATCGGCCTCGGCACGCGCGCCAAAATCATCGGCCATCTGCAGTGCCAGCGAGGCCTGTTCTTCGCTACAGCGACGCAGTAGTGAGGCCAGGGCATGACGCTCATCCCCCTCCTCCGCTTCCTGCTGGGCGGCCTCCAGGGCCTCGTGGATAAGCCCCAGGTCACGCCACTCACCAAGGCGGGTCTGCCAGTGACAGAGCAGCCCCTCCAGCGCTGCCAGAGGCCCCTTGGTGCCACGCCAGGGGGCGAGCAGGTAGCGCTGGCGCTTGGCCTCAATTCGCAACCGGTGCAGGGCCGCCTCAGCGCCCTCCTCCAGGGCTTCCAGTCGCCGCCCCAAACGCCGGTGCCCCGCCTTCAGATCGGAGGCCAGTAGCTCGGCATAGGGCCCGCCGTGCTCTCCCTGCCCTTCGGCCAGGGACTTTTTTATGCGCTTCTCCAAGCCCGGCAGCTCACAACAGAAGCGCCGACCAGCCTCCGCATGGGCTCGCTCCAGCTGTTGTCGCAGCCGCACCAGCCAGCTATCTAGCCCGTCACGCTCGGCGACAGTAAGCGAAGAGAGCTGCGCTTCGACCCATGCCAGGCGCACCTCCAGGTCCCGTGCCTCGTTGCTGGCACGGGCCAGCTCACGCAGCTCGGGGCGCAGGGCCGCCGCACCGGGCAGCTGCTCACGACGACGACGCAGCAGTGCATCGAGACGACGCAGGGCCACACGGGTATCGTGTAGTCCCTCCGGGTCCCCCTCGCGCATGCGCCACAGGGCGCGCCCGGCCCGCCTCAGGTTGAGACGGGCCAGTTCGGCGGCGGCGGCACCACTGCTGCGGCTTGTCAGAGAGCGTCGGCTCATCACGGCCCTCGCTTGATAGTCGCTCCCAGAATACACCGCCAACCCGCGCCTCACACCCTTACCGCCCCATAAGCCTGTGCTAACATAGCTCGCCTAGACTCATTCTAACCCTAGTACTGCGACACGGACGGTCCTCAAAGCGGAAATCCGTGATGAAAGAGAGTATCCAGCGCGTCCTTCGAGAAATTTATCTGCAACAGGCCGACACCCTGGCGGCCGTCTCCACGGTGATCACCCCGCACGCAGAAGTCATTGCTGACACCTTCTACCAGGCTCTACTTAAAGACGAGCGCGCAGCCGCCTTCCTCGACAATAAAATGGTCGACGAGCGCCTGCACCGTTCCATGCAACACTGGATTGCCGGCATGCTCGCTCCCCTCGATGAAGCGGGCTTCGATGCCCATGTGCAGCGCCAGATAGAGATCGGCCACGTTCATGCCCGCGTTAATATCCCCATGCCGCTGGTGCAGCAGGGGGTACGCATTCTCAAGCGTGAATTCTGTAGCCGACTGGTCGACTCATCGATGCCGCGAGCCGAGCTGAGCGAGGCAGTGCTAATCGTCAACGACCTGCTGGATACCGCCGCGCTGCTGATCAACGACAGCTACATCAGCGACATCGTGGACAACGAGCGTAAGGCCCAGTCCATGCGCCTGCACATGACCAACCACAACCTGGCCATCGAGTGCGAGCAGCTGCGCTCGGAGCTGTTCGACTGGTCACGACGGATGATTCCGGCACTGTTCGCCAACGAGAGCCATAGCTGTGGCGGTGACCAGGTCTGCCACTCTGACTTTGGACTCTGGGTCACCCACAAGGCGGAACTGCTGTTCCCGGAGAACGACGATGTACGCAAGCTGCACCAGCAGTTGGAGGTGATCGACGTCCAGCTGAAGCGGGCTAGGGAGGAGCGTGCCGAGGGGCTCAGCGAAGCCTTCCAGCAGGCCGTGGCCAGCCTCAACGAGGCCGTTACCCAGGCCGCCTGGCTCCTCTCCGAACTGGTCGAGCACACCATGGAGCAGGAAAATGTGCGCGACCCACTCACCCGCCTGCTCAACCGTCGCTACCTGCCCAGTATCATCCAGCGCGAGGTCCACCTGAGCATTCAGCACCACCGCCCCTTCGCCGCGCTGATGATCGATATCGATCACTTCAAGGCCCTGAACGACAACCACGGCCACCCCGCCGGCGACATGGTGCTCAGTCATTTCAGCGAACTGCTACTGACGACCCTGCGCACCAGCGACTTCATCTTCCGCTACGGCGGTGAGGAGTTCCTGGTGCTGATCAGCGACAGCAGCCTGGACGAGGCCGCGCTGGTCGCCGAGAAGTTGCGCCGTAATGTCGAGCAGCACAGCTTCCATTGTGGCGAAACCGAGCTACAGGTCACCTGTAGCATCGGTGTGGCCCTGCATGACGGCCATCCAGACTACTCCATGGTGCTTAAGCAGGCCGATGAGGCCCTCTACCAGGCCAAGCAGGGCGGACGTAATTGCTACTGCCTGGCGGGTGAGCTTGAGGCAGCCTGAGCAAAAACTTGACAAATCATATGGGAATTGGCAGAAATGCTATTTCTAACGATAATAATATTCAGATATATACAACAAAATTAATAATTAAGGGGAGCGATACCAATGTCAATGATCGCCTGGAGCGACGAGTACAGCGTTGAAATTCAGGAGATCGATGAGCAGCACAAACGCCTCATCGATATCATGAACGAACTCTACGATGCACTTGCCAAGAAAGACTACGGTGATGATGTCAACGCCGTACTGGATGAGCTGGTGGAATACACCAAGGTGCACTTCGCGGTTGAGGAGACGCTGATGCGCATCTTCCACTACGAGGGCTATGACGAGCACAAGGCCATCCACGACAACATCGTCAAGCAGGTGCTGGAATTCCAGGCCAAGTTCCGCGCCGGTGACACCAAGATCGGCATGGAGCTACTGATGTTCCTCAAGGACTGGCTCTTCGACCACATCAACAACGTCGACAAGCGCTACACCAAGCATTTCCTCAAGCACGGCGTCAAAGGCAGCTGGCTGCGCAAGTTCTGGTAAGGTCTCACCCCCTGCCCGCTCCAGATGAGGGCAGGGGCACTTCTGATTGTCCCCCGCGCCTTTTCGGCGCCCACTTATCGTTCAATAACACAAAATATTGACATAGATCATGGTTTGCCCAGTTTTTGGGATTAAGATGCCATAACTTAGGGTTTTTACCGAGGGAGTGGATCACCATGAGCATGATCGCATGGAGTGACGACTACAGCGTCGGCATTCAGGAAATCGACGAGCAACACAAGGTGCTGGTCGGCATCATCAATGAGCTCTACGACGCCCTGGCCACCAAACAGCATCGCGACAAGGTCGCCCATGTACTCGACGAGCTGGTCGAGTACACCATTGTCCATTTTGCCGTCGAGGAGACGCTGATGCGCATCTTCCATTACGAGGGCTACGAGTCGCACAAGGCGATCCACGACTCCATCACTGGCAAGGTGAAGGCCTTCCAGGCCCAGTTCAACAACGGCGAGGCCCATGTGGACATGGACCTGCTCATCTTCCTCAAGGACTGGCTTACCGAGCACATCCAGAAGGTCGACCGGCAATACACCGAGCACTTCCTCAAGCACGGTGTGAAGAAGAGCTGGTTGCGGAAATTCTGGTAAGTATTCGCCCCCTACGGGTTTTACCACCGCCGCGCCGGGGCGACCTGGACGCGGTTTTTTTTCGCCGCTAAAAAGGTCTATCCTGAGCCCATGCCTGAGCCCACTACAAAACAGTCCGATGCCGCCCCCGATAAGGGTGCGCATGTGCTGGCGATCAGTTCAGGCAAGGGCGGGGTAGGCAAAAGCAACATCGCTGTCAATCTCGGCATTGCCCTGGTTCAGCGCGGCCGTCGGGTCATCATCCTCGATATGGACCTGGGGCTGGCCAACGACGATATCCTCCTCGACCTTCACGCCGAGAAAAACCTGAGTGATGTCATCAACGGCCGCAATCCTATTGAGGAGGTGATTATCGATGCACCCGGCGGGCTGCTACTGCTACCCGGTGCCTCCGGCGACGAACAGCTGGCCAACCTTGATACCAAGCAGCGGGAAAAGCTGGTCGAGGCAATCGAAGGACTGGAGGGGCAAGCAGACTACCTGATCATCGATACCGGCGCCGGTATCGCCGAGAACAGCCTGGCCATCGCCGCCGCTGCCGACGACGTGCTGATGGTAACCACCCCGGAGCCCACCGCCATGCTCGACGCCTACGCGGCGATCAAGCTGCTACATCAACGCTCCAGCGAACACCATATCCACCTGCTGGTTAACATGGCACGCAACCCCAGGGAGGCACGTCAGACCATCCTCAGGCTAAGTTCCATCAGTGAGGGGTTTATCGGCGAGCACCTGGTGCGCGATGGGGTGATCCCCTACCATCCGGCGGTAGGCGAGGCGGTGCGCCATCGCAAGCCGTTGATGCTGGCCACACCGGAAAGCCCCGCGGCCAGGGCCATTAGCCGCATCGCCGAACGACTCGACTGCCGCCCCTTCGACCACCACCAACACCATACCCAAAACGGCTTCATCCACCGCCTGCTGGGGATGCTGGGGGTTTAACCCTCCAGCGCCTCCCAGCGCGCGTAGGCCTCCTCCAGCTCAGCCTCCAGGGCCTTTAGCCGTGAATTGACCTCGGCCACCGCCTCGCCCGCTTCCTGATAGAAGGCCGGATCGGCCAGTCGCGTGTGCAGCTCCGCCTGCTCCTCCTCCAGCGCCTCGATACGCTGCGGCAGGGCGTCGAGCTCGCGCTGGTCCTTGTAGCTGAGCTTGCGCCGGGCGGGAGGTGCGGCCTGTGTCTCCGGCTTGACCTCGACCTTGGGCTTGGCGGCGGGAGCCGGAGCCGTGGCGCGGACGGGCCGCTGGCGCAGCCAGTCGTCATAGCCGCCCACGTATTCGTTGACCACCCCCTCCCCCTCGAAGGCCAGGCAGGAGGTGACCACGTTATTGAGAAAGGCACGGTCGTGGCTGACCAGCAGCACCGTGCCATCGAACTCCACCAGCAGCGACTCCAGCAGCTCCAGGGTCTCCACATCCAGGTCGTTGGTGGGCTCATCCAGCACCAACACGTTGGCCGGCTTGCTGAACAGCTTGGCCAGCAGCAGGCGGTTGCGCTCACCGCCGGAGAGCGCCTTCACCGGGGTGTTGAGGCGGTC
>JBFFRO010000110.1:0-6125 GCA_041572995.1 Thiohalomonadaceae bacterium | reverse complement strand
TCGAAGCTCTCGGGCTCGCCGCCCTCGTTGATACTGTGAATATGGCAAGACCAGAGCTTGCGGTCCTGCTCATGCACCAGGCGGTCCATCAGGTTGGGCTCTTTATAGAATGCCTCGGGGGGATAGCCCAGCATCTGTTCGCAGGAGGGCGAGACATACTCGTAACTGCCGTCAATGCGGCGGTAATAGGTGAACTCCTGGGCCAGGTCGGCGATGGCGCGGAACTGCTCGCTCTTCTCGCGCAGGCGCTGCTTGAGCAACTCCGCGCGGCCCAGCAGACTGCCGATCACCAGCCCCACCAGCAGTGGCATGAAAAAGAATTCCGGGTGGACCTGATTGTAGACGTAGATCGCCTGATACCCCGCCGCCGGTGCAATCAACGCATAGGTGAGCAGAATATGTTTGAGATAGACGCGCCAAGGGGTTGTCGCGCTCCCACGGGGGTCGTGCATTACTGCGATTCCTTTCGTCCGTGTAGGATTCGCCCACACCTAATTAGTATTTTGTGGGCACCACGTTAATCGGCCGCTGCGGGAGCGTCAAGCCGGCTATCAGTCGTGATGCGACGGGGCCACCTTGATAACCTCCTCCAGGGTGGTGAGACCGGCGGCCACCTTCTGCGCGCCGTTGAGACGCAGCGGCTTCATCCCTTCCTTGATCGCCTCGCGGCGCAGCTGCTCGATATCGCTGTCGGTGTGGATCAGGCGCTTGAGTGCCGAGGTCAGCGGCATCATTTCGTAGATACCCACACGTCCCATGTAGCCGGTCTGGCGACACTCCAGGCAGCCGACCGGGTGCTGCACCTGTTCCGGCGCCGGAGCCTTCCACGGCGCCACCAGCGAGTGCCACAACTCCTCGTCCACCTCGCCCGGCTGCTTGCAGTGGGGGCAGAGGGTGCGCACCAGGCGCTGGCCGAGGACACCGAGCACCGTGGCATTAATCAGGTAAGGGGGAATCCCCACCTCCATCAGGCGGGTGATGGCAGTAGGGGCATCATTGGTGTGCAGCGTGGAGAAGACCAGGTGGCCGGTGAGTGCCGCCTGTACCGCCATCTCGGCGGTCTCGAAGTCACGGATCTCGCCAACCATGATGATGTCCGGGTCCTGGCGCAGCAGGGTGCGCACACCGGAGGCGAAGTCCAGGCCGATATTGTGCTGCACCTGCATCTGGTTGAAGCTCGGCTCGATCAACTCGATCGGGTCCTCCACGGTGCAGACGTTCACCTCCGGCTGGGCCAGTGACTTGAGGGTGGTGTACAGGGTGGTGGTCTTGCCCGAACCGGTAGGACCGGTAACCAGAATGATGCCGTTGGGCTCGGCGATCAACCGCTCCCAGTGGCCCATCTCCTCGCGAGAGAAACCCAGTGCGGAGAAGTCCTTCACCAGCACTTCCGGGTCGAAGATACGCATCACCATCTTCTCGCCGAAGGCGGTGGGCATGGTCGAAAGGCGTAGTTCCACCTCATCGCCCAGTGGCGTGCGGGTCTTCAGGCGGCCATCCTGCGGCCGACGCTTTTCGGAAACATCCATGCGCCCAAGGATCTTGATACGGCTGGTGACCGCGGCCATCACCGTGGCGGGCACCTGGTAGACCTGGTGCATTACCCCGTCGATGCGAAAGCGGATGTTGCCCTGTTCACGACGCGGCTCCAGGTGGATGTCGCTGGCGCGCTGGGAGAAGGCGTACTGCAGCAGCCAGTCGACGATGTTGACCACGTGCTGGTCGTTGGCCTCGAGCTTGCCGGAGCGGCCCATCTCCATCAGCTGCTCGAGATTCTGCACCCCGCCAAATTTCTGCTGCTGATCCTGGCTAGCACCGATCACCGAACGCGAGAGGCTGTAGAACTCCAGCAGGTAGCGGCCGATATCCTCGGGATTGGCCACCACCGGGGTAATGCGCTTGGAGAGAATACGCTCCAGCTCAACTTGCCACTCCGTCACCCCCGGCTCGTCGGTGGCGATCATCACCTCGTCGGCTCGCGCCTCCACGGCAAGGATGTTGAAACGCTGGGCATAGGCGTAGGACATCACCGCGGTGACCGCGGGCACGTCCACCTTCAACGGGTCGATGGTGTAGTAGGGCATCTGGAAACGCGCCGCCAGCCAGCGGCTCAGTTCCTCCAGCGTAAGCTGGCGCGACGGGTGGAGTTGATCGGCCCAGCCGTGGCGGGCGATCAGCACCAGCGGATGCTCTCGCTTGCTGCCACCGGGAACGGAGACCGCCATCAGGGTGCTGGCCTGCTCGGCATCCACACGCCCGTCGGCGACCAGTGCCTCCAGCACCGCCCCCAGGTCCAGCCGCCCGCTCTTGTCCGTCAACTGCGCCATCGCGCCCTACCCTTGCCTCTCCAATTCGTCCGCCAACGATACCAGCTTTCCCCCTCTCACCGCACCGAATGACAAGACCTTTCGTAAAGTAAGTGAAATAGACGAATAGGACGATCCCTACAATACTCAGAATAAGACGACAGAGACACTAAGTGCTGTGTGCCGACACGCGGCAGGGATGGGTATGCCGACATGAGAAAACGTCTCCTCAGCTGGACACTACTGGCCCTGCTGGGCCTGGGGCCTGCTCACGCCCGTGATACCGGTCCGGCCTATAGCGCACACGACTATCAGGTGGCCATGCCCCCCGGCTGGGAGGCCGCGCCCATCGACCGCAACAGCTGGGCCGGGGACGCCGACCTGGCCGTGACCCTGGACCAGCACCTCTACCCCGCCCTGCTGCCGCTGATCGACGAGTACGCCGAGCAGCACCAGCTGCACATCGCCGTACAGGAAGGCACCTGTGGCATCTCCTCGAAAAAGCTTAGTGATCGCCAAGCCGATATCGGTGGCTACTGCTGCCCCGCCGGCGAGGCTGACCGCCTGCCCGGACTGCGCTTCCACACCCTGGGGATCGCCGCACTGGCGATGATCGTACCGTCTGACAATACCCTGGAGGGGATTAGCGCCGAGCAGGCCCGCGCAATCTTCCGTGGCCACATCAACCGCTGGAAGGCCGTGGGGGCCACTCCACCGGGCGACGGGCGGGTTCGTCCCATCGGCCGCCTGCACTGCAAGTCCCGCCCCGGTCACTGGCGCCTGCTGCTGGACAACGAGGACCTCTTCAGTCCGCGCCTGCACGAGGTCAGCACCATACCCGACATGATCGCCACGGTGGCCCGCAACCCTGGGGCCATCGGCTTCGAAACCCTGTGGATGACCCAGCGTTACCGCAACAAGGGCGCCGTGCGCAGCCTGAACATCGATGGTGCCTCGGCACGGGATATGGGCGCCCTGGCCGCAGGACGCTACCCCTTCTACCGCACCTACCAGGTCACCAGCTGGGCTGGTGGGAACGCACATGCCGAGGGGCTCCTGCGTTACATTCAGGAGCAGTTCGAGCGAGTCGACCCCAGGTACGGTCTGCTCTCGAGCGAACAGCTGCGAAAAGCCGGCTGGCAGTTTCACGGCGATGAGCTGATCGGACCGCCGCCCCTGCCGGCCAACCCCTGAGGGCCAGCATTGAAGGCCCTGCTACAACGCACCCCACTCGCCCTCAAGGCCGTCGCCCTTGGCCTGATCATCAGCATGCTGCTGGGCGGTGTGCTCAACCAGTGGCAGGAGGCCCAGTTGCGCCATGCGGTAATGCGCCAGCTTCAAGAGGAGCTGTCACTGCACGCGGAACATGATCGCCAGCGCTTCGATGAGGCGGTTCAGGGGCTGCGCCAGGTGGCCCGGCTGCTGGCCGAGCGCCCGGCAGTGGCCGAGCAGCTGAGCCGTCCCGGGCAGCTTGTGAACTTCGCCTCCCGCCCGCCCAACCATCGTCCCAGTTGGCTACCCGGCGCCTCCACCCTGCGCGCCATTTTCCACGCCCGCTACGCCCTGCTGCTGAATGCCGACGGCCTTGTGCTAGATATCTACCAGCACATCCCCAGCGACAGGCCGGGACTGCCGCAGGAGCTGCGTGCACCGGGCGAGCAGCTGCGAATGCTCAGCCACAGCCAGTCCTATATGACCCTGCTCGATGACACCCCCTACGTGCTCGCCGCCGAGAGCATCGTCGCCAACGGCCGCGAGTACGGCACCCTGATGGTCGCCTCGCCCCTGGACAGTGAGTTTCTCATCGCCGCCAGCCGCCTGCGCAACGGCATAACCACCACCGCACTGATCGAGCCGAAGAGTGGGCGCATCATCGCCAGCGGCGACCCCCTCACCATCCCCCAGGGCAGCCAGCTTGAGGATCTAAAGGGCGACTTCCTGATGCTGGGTAAATCCTTCTTCGACTACGGTGCCTCGGACCTGGAACTGCAGTTCACCTCATTTATTGCCACCGACCGTGCCGAACAGATGTCCAGCGAACTGCTGGAACTCAACGCCCACCAGCGAAGCCTGCTACTGCTGAGCCTGATCGGTGCCTTCACCCTGCTGATCCTCTGGTACGCGCGGCGCATTTACCGGTTGCGGCGGCAGGTGCTGGCCCTCGGAGACCGGCTGGTACTGGGGCTGGACGAAAATCACCGTTCAGGCGACGAGATCTACGCCCTGGAGCGCCAGTTCAGGCAACTGGCCGATGCCGTTCAGGCCTCGCAACAGCGACTGCGCGAGGAAGCAAAGGAGGAACGGGAACAGTTCGCCTTGTTCCCGGCCAAGAACCCCAACCCGGTGCTGCGTGTCGACACCCATGGCACGCTGCTCTACGCCAACGATGCGAGTGCGGCCCTGGGGCTGGAGGTTGGCGGCAGCGTGCCTCATGAGTGGCGAAAAAAACTGCAGCAGTCGCTGGAGGGCGACACCACAGCGCCCTTGGAGGTGGCGGTGGATGGACGCTGCTTCAGTTTCATTCCCGCACTGCTCGAGGGCTGCGACTTTATCTCCCTCTACGGCATGGATGTGACCGAACGTAAGCGCGCCGAGGAAGAGATGCGCCTGGCCGAGGCCATTACCCACCATGTGCTCGACGGCATCATGGTGACCGAGACCGACGGCACCATCCGCAGCGTGAACGACGCCTTCTGTCGCATGATCGGTCTGCCACGAGAGGAACTCATCGGCTCCAGCCCAGCAATGTTCCGCTCACACCGCCACGGACCGGACTTTTACGACGCCATGTGGGAGCGGCTATCGCAACAGGGGAGCTGGGAGGGCGAAATCTGGAATCGCCGCAGCGATGGCCAATTGCTGCCCTGCTACTCACGCATCAGCGCCATTCGAGAACCGGGCGGCCGGGTGGTCAGCTACGTGGCGGTCTACTCGGACATCAGCGAGCACAAGGCCACCGAGGAGCGACTCACACGCATGGCCTTCCACGATGCCCTCACCGGCCTGCCCAACCGCCTGCTATTCCAGGACCGCCTGCAGCATGCGCTCAGCCTCAGCAACCGCCATACCCACAAGCTGGCGGTGATGTTTGTCGACCTGGACGGCTTTAAGTCGATTAACGATAACCACGGCCACGAGGCCGGTGATCAGCTACTGCAGAAAGTGGCCGAGCGGCTGCTGGCCTGTGTGCGTGACAGCGATACGGTGAGCCGACTCGGCGGCGATGAGTTCGCGGTCATCCTTCAGGATGCCGGCGAAGCGGCGTCGCTGGAGCCCTTGGCCAAGAAGGTGCTCCAGGCGATGCAGCGCCCCTTCAACCTGGAGGGAGGAGAGGATGACGAGGGTCAACTCACTGGGCAGGTGCAGGCGTGCATCAGCGCCAGTATCGGCATCGCCATCCACCCGCGTGATGGCGATGATGCCGAGCAGTTACTGCGCAGTGCCGACCAGGCGATGTACGAGGCTAAGCGCGGAGGCAAGAACGCCTATCGCAGCGCTGGAGGTCACCGCTAGCGCGACTCCTCCTTGTCGCGGCTGAAGCTACGCTTGCGCGGACCGCCGGGGCGGTTCTTCTCCTCGACACTGAACTTGAAGCGACCAAAGAGGATGCAGCCCTTCATGCCCGGGTCGCAGGGCTCATCATTCACCCGCGCGCATTTCCCCTTCACCTCATGGGGGCAACCCCAACCGGCCATCGCAACCTCCCGATATCCCGCTCAATCATCAACGGCGACGGATCATAACACCGCCCCACGGCGTCAGGCGAAACCCCGCTGCGCAAACTATAGTTATGGCATAGCAACCCCTACGGAGGCACAC
>JBFFRO010000109.1:0-6147 GCA_041572995.1 Thiohalomonadaceae bacterium | reverse complement strand
TTGAGGAAGACGCCGAGTGAGCGAATCGCTGAAGGCGCTACTGGAGCGCTGCCGTCTGCGCAACGAGGAGGCCCTCGCCGAGCGCCTGCCCAGCACCGCCACCACCCCCGCACGCCTGCACGAGGCGCTACGCTATGCTGCCCTGGACGGCGGCAAACGGGTACGCCCAGTGCTGGTCTACGCCACCGGTGCCATCTTCGGCGTCGACGAGGCGCTGCTCGACGCCCCCGCCTGCGCGGTGGAGTTCATCCACGCCTACTCGCTGGTGCACGACGACCTGCCGGCCATGGATGATGACGAGCTGCGTCGCGGCAAGCCCACCTGTCATATCGCCTATGATGAGGCCACCGCCATCCTCGTCGGCGATGCCCTACAGGCGCTGGCCTTCGAAACCCTCGCCGCCGATGCCGCGCTGGCACCACTAAGCGCCGAGCGCCGCCTGGCGATGGTAGCCGAGCTGGCACGCGCCTCCGGCTCCGTGGGCATGGTCGGCGGCCAGGCCATCGACATTGAGGCCACCGGTGAGCGTCTCGATCTGGCACAGTTGCAGGCCATGCACCGGGCCAAAACCGGTGCACTGATCCGCGCCGCCGTACGCTTGGGCGCACTGGCGGCGGCCGATGCCGACGAAAACTCCCTGGCAAGACTGGACGACTACGCCGCAGCCATCGGCCTGGCCTTCCAGATCCAGGACGACATTCTCGATGTCACCGCCGATACCGCCACCCTGGGCAAGCCCCAGGGTTCGGACGCCGCCGCAGACAAGGCCACCTACACCGCCCTGCTCGGCCTTGAGGGTGCCCGTGAGATGGCCCAGCAGCAGCACCAGCTGGCGCTCGCCGCGCTGGAGGGTTTCGGCCCCGCCGCCGAGCCCCTGCGCCAACTCTCCGCCTACATCGTCAGCCGCGGCCACTGAGTTTTCCGACAATTCGACTTGCCAGCAGGCCGCTCGGAGGTCATCATTAGCGCCCCCCGACCCATACCTATTTAGATAGCTTGCGGCCCGATTGAATGTCCGACACCCCGTACCCGCTACTTTCCCGCATTGATGCCCCGACGCAACTGCGCGAGCTCGGCTCGGAGCAACTGCGGCAGTTGGCCAGCGAACTGCGCGAGTACATGATCGGCTCGGTGGCCAAGACCGGCGGCCACCTCTCGGCCGGGCTAGGCACGGTGGAGCTGACCATCGCCCTGCACCACGTTTTCAACACCCCCGAGGACCGCCTGGTGTGGGATGTGGGCCACCAGAGCTACCCGCACAAGATCCTCACCGGCCGTCGTGAGCAGATGGCCGGGCTGCGCCAGCACGGCGGCATCTCCGGCTTCCCACGCCGAGAGGAGAGCCCCTACGACACCTTTGGCGTCGGCCACTCCAGCACCTCCATCAGCGCCGCCCTGGGGATGGCCCTGGCGGCCCGACAGAAGGGCGAAGAGCGCAAGGTGGTGGCGGTGATCGGCGATGGAGCGATGACCGCCGGCATGGCCTTCGAGGCGCTGAATCACGCCGGCGACCTGGATGCCAACCTGCTGGTGGTGCTCAACGACAACGACATGTCCATCTCCTCCAACGTCGGTGGCCTCTCCAACTACCTGGCCCGGCTGATGTCCGGACGCCTCTACTCGACCATGCGTGAGGGCTCAAAAAAGGTGCTGCAGCGGATGCCCAGCGTCTGGGAGCTGGCACGCCGTGCCGAGGAGCACATGAAGGGCATGGTGGTGCCCGGCACCCTGTTCGAGGAGCTGGGTTTCAACTACATCGGCCCCGTCGACGGCCACGATATCGATACCCTGCTCAAGACCCTGCGCAACCTGCGCCAGCTCAAGGGCCCGCAGTTCCTGCACGTGGTGACCAAGAAGGGCATGGGCTACGCCCCCGCCGAGAACAACCCCTGCAGCTACCACGGTGTGCCCCCCTTCGACCCGGCCAGCGGCGAGCTCTGCCCCAAAAAGGGCAGTGTCGAGAGCTATACCGACGTCTTTGGCCGCTGGCTCTGCGACATGGCCGAGCGGGACGAGCGCCTCGTCGGCATCACCCCGGCCATGTGCGAGGGCTCCGGGCTGGTGGAGTTCTCCCGCCGCTTCCCCGAGCGCTACTTTGATGTGGCCATCGCCGAGCAGCACGCCGTGACCCTGGCCGCTGGCCTGGCCTGCGAAGGGGTGAAGCCGGTCGTGGCCATTTACTCCACCTTCCTGCAGCGCGGCTACGACCAGCTGATCCACGACGTCGCCGTGCAGAACCTGCCGGTACTCTTCGCCATCGACCGTGCCGGCATCGTCGGCCCCGACGGTGCTACCCACGCCGGCAGCTTCGACCTGAGCTTCATGCGCTGCATCCCCAACATGCTGATCATGGCCCCGGCCGATGCCAACGAGTGTCGACGCATGCTCAGCACCGGCTTCCAGCACGAGGGGCCGGCGGCGGTGCGCTACCCGCGTGGCAGCGGCCCCGCGGTGGCCATCGATGAGGGTGCCGAGGCGCTGGAGGGGCTGCCCATCGGCAAGGCCGAGCTGCGCCGCGAGGGCCGCGAGGTGGCTATCCTCGCCTTTGGTGCGATGCTCACCCCGGCCATGACCGCCGGCGCCGCCCTCGGTGCCAGTGTCGCCAACATGCGCTTCGTCAAGCCGCTGGACGGGGCCCTGATCGAGGAGCTGGCCGCCTCCCACCGCCTGCTGGTCACCATCGAGGACAACGCCGTACTCGGCGGCGCCGGCGATGCGGTGGCCGAACACCTCAACGCCCGTGGCATCGAGGTGGACCTGCTGCAACTGGGCCTGCCGGACCGCTTCATCGAGCACGGCGGCCGCGATGAGCTGCTGGCCGCCTGCGGTCTCGACAGCGATGGTATAATTCGCGCTGTCTCCGCCCGCCTTGGCGACGAGCCTTGCCATAATGGCATCGGCGGGTTAAATTCCTAAGCTCTTCAGTTGGTTATTGCTATGAGCCCCCGTTACACCCTCAAGGTCGTCTCCGATTTCGCCGCCGCACACTCGCTGCGCGACTACCCTGGCGACTGCCGCAAGCTGCACGGCCACAACTGGAAGGTGGAGGTAGAGGCCAGCGCCTCCGAACTGGACGAGCTGGGCATGGCCATTGATTTTAAGGCCATTAAACGCCATACCAAGGTAGTGACCGACGAGCTGGATCACCGCTACCTGAACGAGATCCCGCCCTTCGACGAGCTGAACCCGACGGCCGAGAACATGGCCGCCTACATCTACCGTCGCCTTAGCGACGAACTGAACGACCCGCGTGTGCGCATCAGCGCCGTCACCCTGTGGGAAACCGAGCGTGCCTGCGTGCGCTACACCGAGGAATAAGCCGCATGACCCAACACTGCGACACCCCCATCGCTGACGTACAGAACAGCGCCGATACCCGCCAGATCGCCATCAACAAGGTGGGCATCAAGGATATCCGTCACCCCATTCGGGTGATGGATCGCAGCGAGGGCGAGCAACACACCATCGCCAACTTCAACATGTACGTGAACCTGCCGCATAACTTCAAGGGCACGCACATGTCACGCTTCGTCGAGATCCTCAACCAGCACGAGCGCGAGCTCTCGGTGCAGTCCTTCAAGGAGATGCTCAGCGAGATGACCCAGCGTCTGGAGGCGGCCGAGGGTCACATCGAGATGAGCTTCCCCTACTTCGTCAACAAGAAGGCCCCCGAGTCCGGCGTGCAGAGCCTGATGGACTACGAGGTTACCTTCCTCGGTGAGGTGAAGAATGGCGAACCCGATCTGGCGGTAAAGGTGGTGGTGCCGGTCACCAGCCTCTGCCCCTGCTCCAAGAAGATCTCCGATCGTGGCGCCCACAACCAGCGCTCCCACGTCACCGTCACCGTGCGCACCAACACCTTCGTCTGGATCGAAGACATCATCGACCTAGTCGAAAAGCAGGCCTCCTGCGAGCTCTTCGGCCTGCTCAAGCGCCCCGACGAGAAATACGTCACCGAGCGCGCCTACGACAACCCCAAGTTCGTCGAGGACATGGTTCGCGATATCGCCGTGCAGCTCAACAACGACGAGCGCATCACCTACTACGTGGTGGAGTCGGAGAACTTCGAGTCCATTCACAACCACTCGGCCTATGCGCTGATTGAGAAGGATAAAAGCGAGGGTTAAGTCGAGTGATCATGGACTAAAAAAGGGGCTCTGTGAGCCCCTTTTTTATATCACTCCCTTACCGAGACAATCAGATAAGCTTTGCTGCGGCCTGAATCATCGCCAGTGCAAACAACCCGGCGATGACATCGTCGATCATGATGCCGAGCCCGCCGTGGACCTTTTGGTCGAGCTGCTTGATGGGAAACGGCTTCCAGATATCGAAGAGGCGGAAGAGCGCGAAGGCGGCGAGCAGCCAGAGCCAGCCGGGAGGCAGAGCGATGCAGGCGATCCAGAGGCCGACGAACTCGTCCCAGACGATACCGCCGTGGTCGTGAACGCCGATGGACTTGGCAGCGGCACCGCAAAACCAGATACCGATGAGGAAGGCGACGGCACACACCGCCAGGTAGAGTTCCAGGGAGAGCGGCTGGAGCAGGTAGTAGTAAATCGGCACGGCGACGAGGGTGCCGACCGTGCCGGGGGCCCTGGGGGCAAGCCCAGAGCCGAAGCCCAGCGCCGGGAAGTTGGCCGGATGGCGCCAGAGGTCGGCAGGGACGAGGCGGCGGCTCACAGCATGCCCCCAAAGGGCCCGAGTTCGAACGCCTCTTCTTCCGAGGATGCCTGCGACTGCGCCTCAGAACGGAAGTGGTCGTAGCCCTGCGGCGCAACCACCTCGCCGTCCACCCGCAGCACACCGACTTCGTTGTTCATCTCGCCGATATGGGTCACCGTCACGCCGAGGTTGTCGGCAATGGCCTCGAAGACGGCCTGCTGCGGCTGGGGAACGGTAAAGCAAAGCTCGTAGTCATCGCCGCCGTTCAGGGCCAGTGACCGCCCCTCCTCCTCGCTACACACCGCGCGCAGTTGCTCGGAAAGAGACAAGCTGGTGGTTTCGATGGCGGCACCAAGGTTACTGCGCTCCATGATGTGGCCCAGGTCGGCGGCGAGACCGTCGGAGAGGTCGATGGCACTGGAGGCGATGCCGCGCAGCTTCATGCCCAGTTCGATACGCGGCGAGGGCCGGTCCAGCCGCTCGCGCAGAAAGTACTCATTGACGTTGCGCGGGATCTCCTGGGCCAGGGCCTGCTTGAGGCCCCAGGCGGCATCGCCCAGCGTACCGCTTACGTAGACGGCGTCACCGGGACGGGCATCGGCGCGGGTCAGAGCCTTATCCTCGGGCACGAAGCCGTGCACCTGCACGGTGACCGCCAGCGGCCCCTTGACCGTATCGCCCCCCACCAGCTCGATGCCGACGCTGTCGGCCAGCTCAAAGAAGCCCTCGGCGAACTCCTTGAGCCAACGCTCGCTAGCGGCGGGCATGCTCAGGGATAGGGTGGCCCAGGCGGGCTCGGCACCCATGGCGGCCAGGTCGCTGAGGTTGACCGCTAGCGCCTTCCAGCCCAGGTCGGCCGGGCGGGTGCCATCGGGGAAGTGCACGCCGATGAGCAGGGTGTCCACCGCGGCGGCCAGCAGTTGCCCCTCGGGCGGGCGCAGCAGGGCGGCATCGTCGCCGACGCCGAGGGCGACGTCGGCGCGACGGCTATCACGCTGGAAGTAGTGCTCGATAAGGGAGAATTCGGAGGCCATGAGAGCCTCAGGAGGCTTGGTGGGCCTTCACTTCAATGGCGCGCAGCTTCTGCGCCATCTTGTCGAGGATGCCGTTGATGTACTTGTGGCCCTGCTCGGAGCCGAAGCTCTTGGCCAGCTCCACCGACTCGTTGATCACCACCCGGTAGGGGATGTCCTGGCGGGCCATCAGTTCGTAGGTACCGATGCGCAGGATGGCCCGCTCCACCGGGTCCACCTGCTCCAGCGGGCGGTCCACGCGCTCACCCAGGGCCTCGTCGATGGCCTTAAGCTGCTTGGGCACCTCGTGCAGCAGCTCATGGAAGTAATCCATCTTCACCTTGGACATATCTTGGTCCTCGGTGAACTGCTGCTCGATATCGGACAGCGACTGGCCGGTGACCTGCCACTGATAGAGTGCCTGAACGGCCCGCTCGCGGGCCTTGCTGCGTGCGCGGCTCATCAGCCCTCC
>JBFFRO010000108.1:0-5000 GCA_041572995.1 Thiohalomonadaceae bacterium | reverse complement strand
CGCCCGCTGTTCACCGCCGAGCACTACCGACAGGTGGTTGGTGAGCAGATCAGTGTGCGCCTGCACGCACCGCAGGACGGTCGTCGCAAGTTCAAGGGCGAACTCATAAGTATCGACGAGGATGGACGTATCACCATCGAGGTCGATGGGATTGATTACACGCTGCCACTGGCCGATGTGGATAAGGCTAACCTGGTCCCGCAGTGGTAGCGAATACTGATCGATAGGTTCAAGTTCCCGCCGGGCGGGATTGCTGGAGGCATTAGAGGCGCTTTATGAGCAAAGAGATCCTGATGGTTGTGGACGCGGTCTCCAATGAGAAGGGAGTCGATAAGGAGATCATCTTCGGAGCCATCGAGGCTGCGCTGGCGACTGCGAGCAAGAAACGTCACGGTGGCGATATCGATGTGCGCGTTGCCATCGACCGTACCAGCGGCGAGTACGATACCTTCCGTCGCTGGGAGGTGATGGACGACAGCGAAACCCAGATCCTGGAATTCCCTGAGCGTCAGATCACCCTCGGTGCCGCGCGTGAGGATGAGCCCGATATCCAGCCCGGCGACTTTGTCGAAGAGCAAATCGAGTCGGTGGACTTCGGTCGCATCGCCGCCCAGACCGCCAAGCAGGTCATCGTGCAGAAGGTGCGCGAGGCTGAGCGTGCCAAGGTGGTTGAGCAGTACATCGACCGCAAGGGCGAGCTGATCAGCGGAGTGGTCAAGCGCATGGAGCGCGGCAGCGTGATCCTCGACCTGGGCAACAATATCGAGGCGCTGGTCCCGCGCGAGCACCTCATCGCCCGCGAGGCGGTACGCCCCGGTGACCGTCTGCGTGGCTTCCTCTTCGACGTGCGCTCCGAGCCGCGCGGCCCGCAGCTGTTCGTCAGCCGCACCATGCCCGAGTTCCTCATCGAGCTGTTCAAGCTGGAGGTGCCCGAGGTGGGCGAGGGGATGATCGACATCATGGCTGCCGCCCGTGACCCGGGCCTGCGCGCCAAGATCGCCGTGCGTACCAACGATGCACGCATCGACCCGGTCGGCGCCTGTGTCGGCATGCGCGGCTCGCGTGTGCAGTCGGTCACCAACGAGATGAACGGCGAGCGTGTTGATATCATTCTCTGGGACGACAATCCGGCCCAGTTCGTCATTAACGCCATGTCCCCGGCCGAGGTGCTCTCCATCGTTGTCGACGAGGACGCCCACTCCATGGATCTGGCGGTGGACGAGGAGCAGCTCTCCCAGGCCATCGGTCGCAACGGCCAGAACGTGCGTCTGGCCTCCGAACTTACCGGCTGGACCCTGAACGTGATGACCGAGGCCCAGGCCGAGGAGAAGCAGCAGACCGAGACCTCCAACCTGGTCGAGCTGTTCAAGGAGAGCCTCAACGTCGATGAAGACGTGGCCGCCATCCTCGTCGAGGAGGGCTTTTCCAGCCTTGAAGAGGTGGCCTACGTACCGGTTGCCGAAATGCTGGAGATCGAGGAGTTCGATGAGGAGATCGTCGAGGAGTTGCGTGCCCGTGCCCGCGACGCCCTGGTCACCCGCGAGATCAGCAGTGAGGAGCATATCGGCGGTGAGCCGGCTGAAGACCTGCTAAACATGGAAGGAATGGATCAGGCGCTGGCCGAGAAGCTGGCCGCCCACGGCATCTGCACCATGGAAGATCTGGCCGAGCAGGCCGTGGATGACTTGCTGGATATCGAAGGCCTGGAGCAGGAGCGTGCCGCGGAGCTAATCATGACCGCGCGCAAGCCCTGGTTCGAGGACGCGGAATAAGCATAGGTCAGTAGTTGAGAGAATTGAACGAGTTAGCGGCCGGAAGAGCAGGAGAGTAACGTAGATGTCTGAGGTAACCGTACAAGAATTCGCCAAGACCATCGACGTTCCGGTGGAGCGACTGCTCGGCCAGTTGAAAGAGGCCGGGGTTGATGTCGCTAGCGCCGATGCGGCGCTGGCCGACGATGACAAGGTCAAGCTGCTCGACTACCTGCGCGGACGTCATGGCAACGCCGGCGAAGAGCCTGCTGCCGAGCCCGAGAGCGGCGATGAAGGTCCGAAGAAGATTACCCTCAAGCGTCGCTCCACCAGCGAGCTGAAGGTCCCCTCCGGCAGCTCCGCCGGCGGCCGCGCCAAGACCGTGACCGTCGAGGTGCGTAAGAAGCGCACCTACGTTAAGCGCAGCGTGGTCACCGCCGAAGAGGACAAGCGCATCGACGCCGAGGTGGTCGAGCGCCTGGAAAGCCGTTTGCAGGAAGAGGCCGCGGAGCGTCAGGTTAGCGATGCCGAGCAGGTCCCGGCTCCGGAGTCGACTCAGGACCGCGATGCCGAGCAGGTCGCGGAGCGCGAGGCGGAAGCCATGCGCGATGCCGAGGAGGTCGCCCGTCGCGCCGCCGAGGAGGCTCAGCGCCAGGTCGCCGAAGAGGAAGCAAAGCGCCAGGCGGCCGAGGCCGCCGAGGCCGCTGCCCAGGCGGCCGCACAGGCCGCTGCCGAGGCCCAGGCCGCCGAGACCCGCAAGGAGAAGGGCGAGCCGAAGAAGGCCGACAAGAAAATCGAAAAGCGCCATGAACCCCGTGATGCCGGTCGTCGTGACTCCAAGCGTCGCGGCAAGGGTGGTGGCGAACTGCATGTCTCCGCCGACAAGGCGGGCCGTCGCAAGGGCAAGAAGGGCGGCGGTCGCGCCGCCTCGCGTCCCTCGGTCAGCGAGGGGCGTCACGCCTTTGAGAAGCCCACCGCCCCGGTGGTGCGTGAGGTTGCCCTCCCCGAGACCATTACCGTTGGTGAGCTGGCACAGAAGATGTCGGTGAAGGCCGCCGAGGTGATCAAGGAGATGATGAAGATGGGCTCCATGGTCACCATCAATCAGGTGCTGGACCAGGATACCGCTGCCATCATCGTCGAGGAGATGGGACACACCCCCAAGATGATGAAGGAGAACGCCCTGGAGGAGGAGGTGCTGAGCGCCGCCGAGACCGAGGGCGAGGCGGTTACCCGCGCGCCGGTGGTCACCATCATGGGCCACGTTGACCACGGTAAGACCTCGCTGCTGGACTACATCCGCGCCAGCCGCGTCGCCTCCGGCGAGGCCGGCGGCATTACCCAGCACATCGGTGCTTACCACGTCGAGACCGACAAGGGGATGATCTCCTTCCTGGATACCCCTGGACACGCCGCCTTTACCGCCATGCGTGCCCGTGGTGCCCAGGTGACCGACCTGGTGGTCCTGGTGGTCGCTGCTGATGACGGCGTGATGCCGCAGACCAAGGAGGCCATCCAGCACGCCCGTGCCGCCGAGGTGCCGCTGATCGTCGCCGTTAACAAGATCGATAAGGAAGAGGCCGACCCGGAGCGCGTTCGCAGCGAGCTGGCCCAGGAGGATGTGATCTCCGAGGAGTGGGGCGGCGACATTATGTTCGTGCCCGTCTCCGCCAAGACCGGCCAGGGTGTCGATGAACTGCTCGACGCTATCCTGCTGCAGGCCGAGGTGCTGGAGCTCAAGGCCGTGGCCGAGGGCCCGGCCAAGGGCTTCGTCATTGAGTCGCGCCTGGACAAGGGCCGCGGCGTGGTCGCCTCGGTGCTGGTGCAGGGCGGCAGCCTGAAGAAGGGCGACGTGCTGCTCGCCGGTAAGGAGTATGGCCGCGTGCGTGCCATGCTGGATGAGAACGGCAAGCCGATCGACGTGGCCGGTCCCTCCATCCCGGTGGAGGTGCTGGGTCTCTCCGGTGCCCCGGATGCCGGCGATGAGGCGCTGGTGGTGCCGGACGAGCGCAAGGCACGCGAGGTGGCCAACTTCCGCCAGGGCAAGTTCCGCGACGTCAAGCTGGCCCGTCAGCAGCAGGCCAAGCTGGAGAACATGTTTACGCAGATGGCCGAGGGCGATGTCAGCACCCTCAACATCCTGCTCAAGGCCGACGTGCAGGGCTCCGTGGAGGCCATCTCCGATGCCCTCGTCAAGCTCTCCACCGACGAGGTGCGGGTGAAGATCGTCGCCAGTGGCGTCGGTGGCATCAGCGAGTCCGACGCCAACCTGGCGGTGGCCTCCAACGCCATCGTCCTCGGCTTTAACGTCCGTGCCGACGCCGGTGCCAAGCGCACCATCGAAGAGAACGGCGTCGACCTGCACTACTACAGCGTCATCTACGACCTGATCGACGAGGTCAAGGGTGCCATGAGCGGCATGCTGGCTCCCGAGTTCAAGGAAGAGATCATCGGCCTGGCCGAGGTGCGCGACGTCTTCCGCTCGCCCAAGCTCGGCGCCATCGCCGGCTGTATGGTGGTCGACGGCACCGTCAAGCGCTCCAACCCCATCCGTGTACTGCGTGACAACGTGGTCATCTACGAGGGTGAGCTGGAGTCGCTGCGCCGCTACAAGGACGACGTCAACGAGGTCAAGTCCGGCACCGAGTGTGGTATCGGCGTGAAGAACTACAACGACGTTAAGGTCGGCGACCAGATCGAGGTCTACGAGCGCGTCCAGGTCCAGCGTACGCTGTAAGGGCGCGGTAAACACGAGTGAGCGACTTTAGCCGTACACGCCGGGTCGGCGAGCAGATGCAGCGTGAGCTGGCCGAGCTGATCCAGCGTGAGGTGCGCGACCCGCGCGTCGGCATGGTGACCGTGAGCGCGGTGGAGGTCTCCCGCGACATGGCCCACGCCAAGGTGTTCGTCACCCGCCTGGACGAGGAGGGTATGGACGAGGCGCTCAAGGCCCTGGGCCGCGCCGCCGGTTTCCTGCGCCGTGAGCTGGGCCGGCGCATGCGCCTGCGCTCCATCCCGCAGCTGCACTTTATTCATGATGTTTCCATCGCCCGAGGCAACCGCCTCTCAGCCCTCATCGACGAGGCCGTGGCGAGCGAGAACAAGAACGCGGACGACGAGTAAGATGGCGCGCCGAGGAAGACAACGCGGTCGCCGCGTAGACGGTATCCTATTGCTGGACAAGCCGCTGGGGATCACCTCCAACGGCGCCCTGCAGCAGGTCAAACGGCTGTTCAATGCGGCCAAGGC
>JBFFRO010000107.1:0-6159 GCA_041572995.1 Thiohalomonadaceae bacterium | reverse complement strand
TTCGCTCACCCGCTCGCGCAGCGCGGGCCAGTCGAGGGTGGCAATATCCGTCGCCTGTGGTTTCTCGGCTTCAACGCTTGGGACCTGGTCCGGCTCGGGCGCTGTTGTCTCAGCAGGCTCGACTATCGGGCTCTCATCAAGAGGCGGTTGCTGGGAGGTGTGAGTCGTTTCTGGCTCGACGACGCTCTCGGGCACATCGGCCGGGGCCGCGGCTTGAAGCTCCTCCACCGGCTCGGCGGGTTCCGCCTCGGCCGCCCCACCCCGCTCACGCCAGGCGGTGATCCCCATGGCCTTGAGGTGGTGGCGGCGACGCTCTTCCAGCATGCTGGGCTTAGACCTCGCCGCCCTGGGCCTTCACCCGTTCCTCGGGGGCCAGCATCTTGTTAAGGCCGTTGAGGTAGGCCTTGGCCGAGGCGATGACGATATCGGTATCGGCGCCCTGACCGTTGACGATGCGACCGGCCTTCTCCAGGCGCACGGTCACCTCGCCCTGGGCGTCGGTACCGGAGGTGATGTTGTTGACCGAGTAGAGCTGCAGCTCGGTACCGCTCTCGGCCAGCGACTCGATGGCCTTGAAGGTGGCGTCCACCGGACCGCCGCCACTGGCACAGAGCTTGTGCTCGACACCGTCGATGGCGAGGGTGACGCAGGCCTCGGGGGTCTCGCCGGTCTCGGAACAGACCTTGAGCGAGACCAGCTTGAAGCGCTCGTTGACGATGGCATCCAGGTTGGATTCGGTGACCAGGGCCTGCAGGTCCTCGTCGTAGATCTCGTGCTTCTTGTCGGCCAGATCCTTGAAGCGGCCGAAGGCGTCGTTCAGCGCCTCCTCGGAGTCGAACTCGATACCCAGATCCTGCAGGCGGGTCTTGAAGGCGTTGCGGCCCGAGTGCTTGCCCAGCACCATGCGGTTGGCCGACCAGCCCACATCCTCGGCGCGCATGATTTCATACGTTTCACGGTGCTTGAGCACGCCGTCCTGGTGGATGCCGGACTCGTGGGCAAAGGCGTTGGCACCGACGATGGCCTTGTTGGGCTGCACCGCGAAGCCGGTGATGCTGGAGACCAGGCGCGAGGCGGGAACGATCTGGGTGGTGTCGATGTGATCGACATTGCAGGCGAAGACATCCTTGCGGGTCTTCACCGCCATCACCACCTCCTCCAGCGAGGCGTTGCCGGCACGTTCACCCAGGCCGTTAATAGTGCACTCCACCTGGCGGGCGCCGTTGACCACCGCCGAGAGGGAGTTGGCCACCGCCAGCCCCAGGTCGTTGTGGCAGTGCACGGAGAAGATCGCCTTGTCCGAGTTGGGCATCTTCTCGCGCAGCTGGCGGATGGTCTCGCCGAACTGCTCGGGCAGGTTGTAGCCGACGGTATCGGGCACATTGAGGGTAGTGGCGCCGGCCTCGATCACCGCCTCGAAGATGCGGCAGAGGAAATCGATCTCCGAGCGCCCGGCATCCTCGGCGGAGAACTCCACGTTGTCGGTGTACTGGCGGGCACGTTTGACCGCCGCCACCGCCTGCTCCACCACCTGGTCGGGGCTCATGCGCAGCTTCCGCTCCATATGGATGGGCGAGGTGGCGATAAAGGTGTGGATGCGTGAGGACTCGGCCTCCTTGAGCGCCTCACCAGCGCGGTCGATGTCCTTGTCCAAGGCACGGGCCAGACCGCAGATGGTGGAGTTCTTCACCGCGCGGGCCACCGCCTGCACCGACTCGAAGTCGCCGGGTGAGGCGATGGGGAAGCCGGCCTCGATGATATCGACCCCCATGCGCTCCAGGTTCTTGGCGATGCGGACCTTCTCCTCCTTGGTCATGGAGGCGCCCGGGCTCTGCTCGCCATCGCGCAGGGTGGTGTCGAAGATAAAGAGTTTGTCACTCATGATAGTCAGGCTCCGGAAATTTCCGCGATCATAGCCAATGGGCGGCGAAAATTCGAAAAACGGTTCAAAACAGGGTGTAAGGTGCTCAGGCGGCCGGCGGCTCGTCGCCCTTGCGCTTGGGCGCACGGCGCAGCAGCAGCACCGTGCTCACCAGCCCGGAGACGGCATAACCGGCGAAGACCAGGAACAGTACCTTGGGCGGGTCGATGGTCACCAGCACGAAGATCAGCAGCGCCACCAGCAGGAAGAAGAAGGGCACCTTGCCCTTGAAGTCGATGGTCTTGAAGCTGTAGTAGCGGATGTTGCTCACCATCAACAGGCCGGCGGCCACGGTCACCGCCCAGGCAGCCCAGTCCAGCTTGCGCGGCTCCATGCCGAAGTCGCCGGCGATCCAGACGAAACCGACCACCACCGCGGCCGCCGCCGGGCTGGCCAGGCCGACGAAGTAGCGCTTGTCCACGCTAGCAATCTGGGTGTTGAAGCGGGCCAGACGCAGCGCCGCGCAGACAGTGTAGATGAAGGCCGCCAGCCAGCCGTAGCGGCCCAGGTCGGAGAGCGCCCACTCGTACATCACCAGCGCCGGGGCCACGCCGAAGGAGACCATGTCCGCCAGCGAGTCGTACTCGGCGCCGAACTCACTCTGGGTGTTGGTCAGGCGCGCCACCCGGCCGTCCAGGCCGTCCAGCACCATGGCGATAAACACCGCGATGGAGGCCAGCTCGAAGGCCCCGTTCATCGCCGAGACGATGGCGTAGAAGCCCGCGAACAGCGCACTGGTGGTAAACAGGTTGGGCAGCAGGTAGATCCCGCGGCGGCGTTTGGCTTTGGATTCCATAGATTTAGGGTATCACGCTCATCTGGATGGAGTAATGATAAACGGGATGAGTCACGACTGCATCAAACCCGGCTCACAATCCGAAGAATAATCATCCATAGCCGCCAACGCCCTCTCCCTCGTGCGCCAGTTGCACGAACTCTAACGGCTGCGCAAAAGAAAAGGCCGGACACCTCACGGTGCCCGGCCTTTTTCTCTACCGCAGAGAAAAACTTAGTTCTTCTCTTTGTCCACCAGCTGGTTGGCGGTGATCCACGGCATCATCGCACGCAGCTTGCCACCGACCACTTCGATCTCGTGAGCGGCGTTGTTGCGGCGCCAGGCGGTCATCTCGGGGTAGTTGGACATGCCCTCGAGGATGAACTTCTTGGCGTACTCACCGTTCTGGATGTTCTTCAGCGCCTCGCGCATGGCCCACTTGGACTCCTCGTTGATCACCTGCGGGCCGGTGACGTACTCACCGTACTCGGCGTTGTTGGAGATCGAGTAGTTCATGTTGGCGATGCCGCCCTCGTACATCAGGTCGACGATCAGCTTCAGCTCGTGCAGGCACTCGAAGTAGGCCATCTCCGGGGCGTAACCGGCCTCGGTCAGGGTCTCGAAACCGGCCTTGACCAGCTCGACGGCGCCGCCACAGAGCACGGCCTGCTCACCGAACAGGTCGGTCTCGGTCTCGTCCTTGAAGGTGGTCTCGATGATGCCGGTACGGCCACCGCCCACACCCATGGCGTAGGAGAGGGCGATGTTCTTGGCATTACCGGAAGCGTCCTGGTAGACGGCGATCAGGTCGGGGATGCCGCCGCCCTTGACGAACTCGGAGCGCACGGTGTGGCCCGGGGCCTTGGGGGCGATCATGATGACGTCCAGATCGCTGCGCGGCACCACCTGGTTGTAGTGGATGGCGAAGCCGTGGGCGAAGGCCAGCACAGCGCCCTCCTTGATGTTGGGCTCGATGGACTCCTTGTAGAGCTGGGACTGGAACTCATCGGGGGTCAGCACCATGACCAGGTCGGCACCCTTGACCGCCTCGGAGGTCTCCTTGACGGTGAGACCGGCGCCCTCGGCCTTCTTGGCGGAGGCAGAACCGGTACGCAGGCCGATGGTGACGTCGACGCCGGAGTCCTTCAGGTTGTTGGCGTGGGCGTGGCCCTGGGAGCCGTAGCCGAGAATGGTGACCTTCTTGCCCTGGATGATGGAGAGGTCGCAGTCTTTGTCGTAGTACATGTTCAGTGCCATTTTACAGTCCTTATCGGGATTTCTGATTTCGGGGAAAGGGTTACAGCCTCAGGGCCTTCTCGCCGCGGGCGATGCCGGTGGTGCCTGAGCGCACGGTTTCGATGATGGTGCCGGAGCTGAGCGCCTGGATAAAGGAGTCCAGCTTGTCGCTCGCACCGGTCAACTCGATGGTATAGGTGGATTCGGTCACATCGATGATACGACCACGGAAGATGTCGGTGAGGCGCTTGATCTCATCGCGCGCCTCGGCGCCGACCGCCTGCACCTTGATCAACACCATCTCGCGCTCGATGTGGGCGCCCTCGGTGAGGTCCATCACCTTGACCACCTCGACCAGCTTGTTCAGCTGCTTGATGATCTGCTCGATGATGGCGTCGGTGCCGCGGGTGACCAGGGTCAGGCGCGAAAGCGAGGCGTCCTCGGTGGGGGCCACGGAGAGCGACTCGATGTTATAGCCACGGGCGGAGAACAGCCCGGCAACCCGCGACAGGGCGCCCGCCTCGTTTTCCATCAGGATGGAGATGATATGTCTCATATCAGGATCATCTCCTCGAGGCCGGCACCGGCGGGCACCATAGGATAGACGTTCTCGCCCGGGTCGGTGATGAAGTTCATGAACACCAGCTTGTCCTTCATGGCGAAGGCCTCCTTGAGTGCCTTCTCCACATCCTCGGGTTTGTCGATGGTCATGCCGACATGGCCATAGGCCTCGGCCAGCTTGACGAAATCAGGCTGGGCCTCGACATGCACCTGGGAGTAGCGCTCCTCGTAGAAGAACTCCTGCCACTGGCGCACCATGCCAAGGAAGCCGTTGTTGAGGCAGATGACCTTCAGCGGCAGGCCGTACTGCATGCAGGTGGCCAGCTCCTGGATGTTCATCTGCACGCCGCCGTCACCGACGATGGAGACCACGGTGGCGTCGGGATGGGCAAACTGCACGCCCATAGCGGCAGGCATGCCGAAGCCCATGGTGCCGAGGCCGCCGGAGTTGATCCAACGACGCGGCTTGTCGAACTTGTAGAACTGTGCGGCCCACATCTGGTGCTGACCGACATCGGAGGTGACGTAGGCATCACCCTCGGTCACCTCGTAGAGCTTGTCGAGCACGTACTGCGGCTTGATGGTCTTGGCCTCGCGGTCGTACTTGAAGCAATCCAGACCACGCCACTGCTCGATCTGCTCCCACCAGGAGGCCATCGCCTCGGTGTCGGGCTTGCGCTTGCCGTCATCCAGCTCGGCCATCATCTGCTCCAGCACCATGTTGACGTCGCCGACGATAGGCACGTCCACGGTGACGTTCTTGGAGATGGAGGCCGGGTCGATATCCACGTGGATGATGCGCGCCTTGGGGGCAAACTTGGCGATGTTGCCGGTCACGCGGTCGTCGAAGCGGGCACCGATGGCAATCAGCAGGTCGCAATGGGAGACCGACATGTTGGCCTCGTAGCTGCCGTGCATGCCCAGCATGCCGACGAACTGGCGATCGTTGGCGGGGAAGCCGCCCAGACCCATGGAGGTGTTGGTCACCGGGAAGTTGAGTTGATGGGCCAGTTCGGTGAGGCTCGCGGAGGCATTACCCAGGACCACGCCGCCGCCGCTGTAGATCAGCGGGCGCTTGGCCGAGAGCATCAGGCTCATCGCCTTCTTGATCTGCACCGGGTGCCCCTTCTCCACCGGCTGGTAGGAGCGCAGGCTCACCTCCTTGGGGTGCACATAGTGGGTGCGGTCGGCGGTGATGTCCTTGGGCACGTCCACCACTACCGGGCCGGGACGGCCGGTGGCGGCGATGTGGAAGGCCTTCTTCAGGGTCAGCGCCAGGTCCTTGACGTCCTTCACCAGGAAGTTGTGCTTGACGCAGGGGCGGGTGATGCCGACGGTATCGACCTCCTGAAAGGCGTCGTTGCCGATCAGCGGGGTGGGTACCTGGCCGGTGATCACCACCATGGGCACGGAGTCCATGTAGGCGGTGGCGATGCCGGTCACCGCGTTGGTGGCACCGGGGCCGGAGGTAACCAGCACCACACCGGGCTTGCCGGTGGCACGGGCATAGCCATCGGCGGCATGAGTGGCAGCCTGCTCGTGACGTACCAGGATGTGCTTGACCTTATCCTGCTTATAGATCTCGTCGTAGATATGCAGCACTGCCCCACCCGGATAGCCAAAGAGGTGTTCCACCCCTTCGTCCTGCAGGAAGCGCACGATGATC
>JBFFRO010000106.1:0-6166 GCA_041572995.1 Thiohalomonadaceae bacterium | reverse complement strand
TCCTCCAGCTCCTGACGCATGGCGTTAATGCCCAGGCGGTTGGCCACCGGAGCGTACACCTCAAGGGTCTCACGGGCGATGCGGCGCTGCTTCTCCGGGCGCATCACGCCCAGGGTGCGCATGTTGTGCAGGCGGTCGGCCAGCTTGATGAGGATGACTCGAATATCCTCGGCCATCGCCAGCATCATCTTGCGGAAGTTGGCGGCCTGGGCCTCGGCCTTGGTCTCGAACTCAATGTGGGTGAGCTTGGAGACGCCGTCGACCAGGTCCGCCACCTCGGTGCCGAACTCCGCCTCCAGCTGCTCCTTGGCAGTGGGGGTGTCCTCGATGACATCGTGGAGAATGGCGGCGACGATGGAGCGATAGTCCATGCGCATCTCGGTGAGGATGCGCGCCACAGCCAGGGGATGGTAGATGTAGGGTTCGCCGCTCTTGCGGCGCTGGCCCTCGTGGGCCTCGGCACCGAAGAGGTAGGCGCGGTAGACCTCGGCCACCTGCTCCTTGTCGAGATAGGACTCGAGCATGGCGCACAGGTCGCTGATCAGGAACACCGCGGCTCCCCTCCGGCTAACAGAAGCGAACTATTACTCGCCGCTCTCCGGCTTGGCAGCCTCGTCGGCAGCAGCAGCGGTCTCGCCCTCGGCAGCCTCGGCGAAGAGATCCTCTTCAACCTCAGGCTCGATCGGCTCGTCCAGCACCTCGCGACCGACCAGACCATCGGCGATCTCGCGCAGGGCGAGCACGGTGGGCTTGTCGTTCTCCCACTCCAGCATGGCCTCGCGACCATTGGCCAGCTGGCGCGCACGCTTGGTCGCCACCAGCACCAGCTGGAAGCGGTTGTCCAGGTTCTCAAGACAGTCTTCAACGGTGACTCGCGCCATCGTGGTTCTCCCGATTGATTCAAACGGCCCCGGATTTCGTGGGGCGAAACCCCCGGATTCTACCGGAGGCGCGTTTCTTATGCCAGCAACTTGGCCAGCAGCTCGGCGTGGCGCAGCTTCTGCCGCGCGGCCTCCTGGCGGCGGGCCAGGAATACCGCACGCAACTCATTCAGGGCGGTATCGAAGTCATCGTTAATGATGAGGTAGTCGAACTCGCCATAGTGGCTCATCTCGCTCTCGGCATCGCGCATGCGCCGGGCGATCACCTCATCGCCATCCTGGCCGCGGCCGCGCAGGCGCTCCTCCAGCGCCTCGCGCGAGGGCGGCAGGATGAAGATGCCCACCGCCTCGGGGATCATCTCACGCACCTGCTGCGCGCCCTGCCAGTCGATCTCCAGGATCACGTCCATGCCGCGGGCCACCTGGTCCAGGGTGCTGGAGCGCGAGGTGCCGTAAAAGTTATCGAACACCTGGGCGTGCTCCAGGAAGTTTCTGTCGCGAATCATCGCCTTGAAGGTGTCGATATCGACGAAGTGGTAGTGCTTGCCGTCCTCCTCGCCCGGGCGCATGGCGCGGGTGGTATGGGAGACCGACAGCTCGATGCCGGGGGTGCTCTCCAGCAGCGCCTTCACCAGGCTGGTCTTGCCCGCCCCGGAGGGGGCAGAGACGATGTACAGGGTACCGCTCGCGGTGCTCATGGACTGTTTCCTTTACTCGATGTTCTGTATCTGCTCGCGCATCTGCTCGATCAACACCTTCAGCTCCACCGAGGCTGCGGTGGTCTCGGTGTCGATGGACTTGGAGCCCAGGGTGTTGGCCTCGCGGTTGAGCTCCTGCATCAGGAAGTCGAGGCGGCGGCCCACCGGCCCATCCTGTGCCAGCACCCGGCCCACCTCGGTGATGTGGGTCTGCAGGCGGTCCATCTCCTCGTCCACATCCGCCTTCTGCGCCAGCAGCGCCAGCTCCTGCTCCAGGCGCCCCTCATCCAGCTCCAGCCCGAGATCGGCGATGCGCGTGCGCAGCTTCTCGCGCTGGGCGGCCAGCACCTGCGGCATGCGCTCACGCACGCCGCTGACCACCTCAGCCATCGCCGCCAGGCGCTGCTCGATCACCTCGCGCAGCTTGGCCCCCTCGCGCCCGCGCGCCTCGATGAACTCATCCAGGGCCTCGCCCAGCAGGGTCATCACCGCCGCCTTCAGGGTCTCGGCATCGATGCTCGGCGGACAGAGCACGCCGGGCCACTTGAGCAGCTCCAGCGAGCTGACCGGGGCCGGGTTGTAGAGCAGCGACTCCACCTCGCGGCTGGCGTGGGAGAGGCGCTTGACCAGCTCCTCGTCGATGGCCAGGGCGCCGTCGGCGGCCTCCGGCGGGGTGTAGCGCAGCCCCAGTTCAACCTTGCCGCGACCCAGGCGCGCGTTCACCCCCTCGCGCAGCGCGGGCTCCATGGCGCGCAGCTCATCAGGCATGCGCAGGCTCAGCTCCAGGTAGCGGTGGTTGACCCCGCGCAGCTCCAGGCTCAGCCGGCCGCTGCCGCTGGCCGGGTCGCCCACCTGGGCCTCGCAACGGGCAAAGGCGGTCATGCTGTAGGTCATGGCGGCTCCATCAACGGGGTGGGGAAAGCGATCATGGTAACCCGTGCGGCGGGGCCTGCCCATCCCACGTGCGCCGATTAAGCGCGATTTAATGATAATCTAAGCGCTGGACGCGCATGCTTGCAGCTATGAACGAAAATAAAGACAACCTGAGCCTCAGCCCCGGGACCGTGCTGGACAGCTATATCATCGATCGCAAGATCGGTGGTGGCGGCTTCAGCATCGTCTACCTGGCCCATCTGGCCAAGCAGCCCGAGGCGCAGGTGATCATCAAGGAATACATGCCGCGCAAGCTCGCCTACCGCGCCGAGGACGGTAGCGTGCACACCCAGGACGAGGCGCAGAACGACCAGTTCACCCACGGTCGCCGGCTCTTCTTCCAGGAGGCCAGCACCCTGGCCACCCTCAAGCATCCCAACATCGTCAACGTGTTGAGCTTCTTCCGTGCCAACGGCACGGTCTACATGGTGATGGCCTACGAAAAGGGCATCAACATGCAGGACTACATCAAGCGCCACAACGGCGGCCTGAGCGAGAAGCTGATCCGCACCGTCTTCTGGCCGCTGCTCGAGGGTCTCAAGGCCATCCACGACAACGGCCTGCTGCACCTGGATATCAAGCCCGGCAACATCTACCTGCGCCACGGCGGCAACCCCCTGCTGCTGGACTTTGGCGCGGTGCACGAGATCCAGCAGAGCCGCCGCAAGCAACCGGGGCAGGTACTCACCCTGGGTTACTCGCCGGTGGAGCAGTCCACCCCCGGCGGCTACGTCGGCCCCTGGACCGACATCTATGCCATCGGCGCCACCATCCGCACCTGCATCGAGGGCGTCGCACCGCCCCCCGCCGAGGCACGGCGCATGAAGGACGAGATGAAGCCGGCGGTGGAGGCCTTCCGCAAGGAGGGCTACTCCTACAGCCTGCGCGCGGCCATCGACTGGGCCATGGAGGTGGACCCGCTGTTGCGCCCGCAGAGCGTCGATCAACTGATGGAGGCGCTCAACAGCAACACCCCCGAACCGGAGCCGGACAAACCCGCCTCCATGTTCGAGCGTATTGCCGACAATCTTCCGTGGAGGCGAGGCTGATGCGTTACGAAATCGGACAGGCCAACCGCCTCGGCAACCGCAACACCAACCAGGATCGCTTCGCCGCCATCGAGAGCGTCGACGGCGTGCTGCTGGTACTTGGCGACGGCATGGGCGGACGCCCCGGCGGCGAGGTGGCGGCGCAGACCCTGGTGGACACCGCGCGCGATGCCTTCCTCGGCAACGACCAGCCGCTGAAGAATCCGGAGGCGCTGCTGGAGCGCATCCTCCTCGATGCCCACCAGCACATCATCGACAACTCGCTGAGCTTCGCCCATCCGCCGGGCACCACCGGCGTGCTCTGCCTGGTCGACGGCCAGAACGCCTACTGGGCCCACGTCGGCGACTCGCGTCTCTACCTCTTCCGCGACGGCCTGCCGATGGTACGCACCACCGACCACAGCTACGTGGAGGAACTCTACCGCAGTGGCGCCATCAGCAGCATCGAACGCGAGAGCCACCCGCGGCGCAACCAGATCACCCAGTGCCTGGGCTACCAGGAGAGCCCGCCCAGGGTGGAGCACGGCAAGCTCAGCCAGCTGCGCCCCGGCGATGTGCTGCTGCTCTGCACCGACGGCCTCTGGGGGGCACTGGACGACGCCCAGATCGGCATGCGCCTGAGCGACGAGGGGGCCCTGGATGACAGCCTCAACGGCATGGCCGAGCAGGCCGAGCTCAACAGCTACCCCAACAGTGACAACATCAGCATCCTCGCCCTGCGCATGGAGAAGACCTCGCGCCCGGTCACCAGGCCCAATGCCGCACCCAACCCCGGCGACCCGCTGCAGGACGCCATCGCGAGCATCGAACAGGCCTTCCGCCAGTACAGCGAGGAGATGGACGACGACGAAGCCGGCGATGAAGAGCAGGGACGCGACTAGGCCCCGCTAGCAGCTCCATCGCCAGCATCGCCTGGCAGCGATACAATAGCGCCTTTATCCGCCAACCGAATAAAGGAAGCGCCATGCGTCCCAGCGGCCGCCAGCCCGATCAACTCCGCGAGATCCGCCTCACCCGCAACTACACCAAGCACGCCGAGGGTTCGGTGCTGGTGGAATTCGGCGACACCAAGGTGATCTGCACCGCCAGCATCGAGGAGCGTGTGCCGCGCTGGCTCAAGGGCAAGGGCCAGGGCTGGGTCACCGCCGAGTACGGCATGCTGCCCCGCTCCACCGGCTCGCGCATGCGCCGTGAGGCCAACGCCGGCGGCCAGGGTGGGCGCACCATGGAGATCCAGCGGCTCATCGCCCGCTCGCTGCGCGCGGTGGTCGACCTCGGCGCCCTGGGCGAGCGCATCATCACCATCGACTGCGACGTCATCCAGGCCGACGGCGGCACCCGCACCGCCTCCATCACCGGCGGCTACGTCGCCCTGGCCGATGCCATCGACCACCTCATCAAGTCCGGCAAGCTGAAAAAGAACCCGCTGCACGGCCAGCTCGCCTCGGTCTCGGTCGGCGTCTACGAGGGCACCCCGGTGCTGGACCTGGACTACGCCGAGGACTCCAACGCCGAAACCGACATGAACGTGGTGATGAACGACGGCGGCGCCTTCATCGAGGTGCAGGGCACCGCCGAGGGCCACGCCTTCCGCCGCGACGAGCTGGACGCCATGCTGGCGCTGGCCGAGGGCGGCATCCGGGAGCTCATCGAGCACCAGCGCGCGGCACTGGAGGGCTAGGCCATGAAGGACAAGCAACGGGTGGTACTGGCCAGCGGCAACGCCGGCAAGGTGCGCGAGATCAACCAGCTGCTGGCCGGGCTGGCCATCGAGGTGGTGCCGCAGAGCGACTTCGGCGTGCCCGAGGCCAAGGAGACCGGCCTCAGCTTCGTCGAGAACGCCATCCTCAAGGCCCGCAACGCCGCCGCCCACACCGGCCTGCCGGCCATCGCCGACGACTCCGGCCTGGAGGTGGACGCCCTCAACGGCGCCCCCGGCATCTACTCCGCCCGCTACGCCGGCCCCGGCGCCACGGATGCCGACAACAACGCCAAGCTGCTGCAGGCGCTGAACGGGGTTGCCGATGAGCAGCGCTCCGCCCGCTTCCAGTGCCTGATGGTGTTCATGCGCCATGCCGAGGACCCCACCCCGCTCATCTGCCAGGGCACCTGGGAGGGGGTGATCGCCCACGATGCCCGCGGCGACAACGGCTTCGGTTACGACCCGCTGTTCGAGGTGCCCGAGCTGGGCAAGCGCTCGGCCGAGCTGCCGCCGGAAGAGAAAAACCGTCGCAGTCACCGCGGCCTGGCCCTCAAGGGTCTGCTGGAGGCGCTGGGCGGTTAGCCCGTATAATTACGCCCGCATAACAATAACGACAGCAATACACACCAAGGAATGTGAGGAGTCATCAAGCCCATGAGCGATTGTGAATTTCTGAGTAAGTGCCCGATCTGGGCCAAGTTCAACGCCGACATGAAGAAGATCTGGATCCGTAACTACTGCCAGGGCGACAAGCAGGACCGCTGCGAGCGCAAGCGCCTCTCCCAGGCCGGTGAGCCGGTCCCCGCGAACCTGCTGCCCAACGGCACCACCCACGACTAGATCGCACGCGCCGTCCTGCCCCGCCGGGACGGCCATTCCCATGCTCGACCTCAAGACCCTCCC
>JBFFRO010000105.1:0-6205 GCA_041572995.1 Thiohalomonadaceae bacterium | reverse complement strand
GGAGCTGGACACCGATGCCTTCCTGCAAACCCTCAATGCCGTGGGCGAGCTGTGGCGTAGCGAGTACGCCCGCTTCGCCTACATCGAACAGGGACGACAGACCCTGCTCTATGTCGCCGGCGAGGAGATCCCGCTGGCAGCTGACCTGGCCTTCGCCGCACCGCTGCTCTCGGGCCAGCGGCTGTTCGGACTAGACTGTCTCGTTCCGCGCCTCGGCACCCCCGGCTTCGCCGACCTACTCTGCGCCCTGCACAACCTCGGCGCCCTCTACTTCCCCGAATGAGCAGCGCACGCGTCCGCCGCGCCGACTGGAACCGCGAGGCTGACCGCGCGGCCCTGTCGCGGGTGCGCATCGAGGTGTTCATCGAGGAGCAGCAGGTGCCACCGGAAATGGAGTGGGACGAGGCAGACCCAGAGGCCATCCACCTGCTGGCCGAGCTGGAGGACGAGGTGCTGGGCTGCGCCCGCGTACTGGCCGACGGCCATATCGGCCGCATGGCGGTGCTCAAACCCTGGCGCGGACGCGGTGTCGGCTCGGCCCTGCTCAAGGCGGCGGTGGCCGCCTGCAGGGAACTGGGCCAGGCCGCCTGGCTGGATGCCCAGCTGCACGCCATCCCCTTCTATGAGCGTCACGGCTTTCACGCCGAGGGCGACACCTTCATGGATGCCGGCATCCCTCACCGGCGCATGCGGCTCTCCTCGCCGGATTAATGATATGCTTTTGCCATACACCATCGGCAACGGGGCGTAGTTATGGTTGATGAGGCGAAACTGGGTGAGGATGACCAGCAGCAGGAGCTGCAGGGTCGTGATGCGCTGAAGGAGACCGCGCTGGCAATGGCCAGGCAGGCCACCCAGCACATCTATATCTTTAGCCAGGACCTGGACCACTTCATCTACGACACCCCCTACTTCGTTGAGGCCTGCTCCGAGCTGGCCCGTAGCCACCGTCGTAGCGAGATCCTCGTGCTGCTTCGCGACAGCAGCAAGGTGGTGACCCAGGGACACAAACTGGTGCTGCTCGGTCAGCGCCTCAGCTCCTCCATTCACTTCCGCAAGCCCATCGAAGAGTACGACGACCACAACGAGGCCTTCATGGTGGTCGACGACATCGGCTACCTCTACCGCCAACAGAGCGATCGATTCGAGGGCGAGGCCAACTTCAGCAACCGGCTCAAGGCCCGCGACCTGGGGGATTTCTTCCGCGAGGTGTGGGAGCGCTCGCAGCCCGACCCTCAGCTGCGCCGACTGCAAATCTAATCATGCGATCGCTGCTGTTCATCCTCCTGCTGCTCAGCCTGCACAGCGCCATGGCCGCCGAACGCCTGTTGCAGGTGATCCCGGTGGAACACCGCGATGCGGTCGAACTGCTCTCCGCCATCCGTCCCCACCTTAACGAGGGGGACAGCGCCAGCGTACTCAACCAGCGCCTGCTGATCCGCAGCGACTTGGAGACCCTGGCGGCCATTCAGGAACTGGTCAAGGCGTTGGACCAGCCGCAGGGCCAGCTGATCATCAGCGTACGCCAGACCCCGCAGCTGGCCGGCGGTGGCGAGGTGATCCGGCGTTACACCACCGGCAGTGACCGCGAGCTCAACCAGCGCCTGCGCACCGAGCCGGGACGCTGGGTTGCCATCGCCCAGGGCGAGGAGGTGCCGGTGCCCACCGCCGGCGGTGGCGGCGAAGGTGAGGGCAAAGCCAGCGACGGTCGCGGCGGCCAGGGGATCGCCTACAAACCCACCGCCAGCGGCTTCGAGGTACGCGCCAAACTGCTGGGCGATGGTCGCGTGCAGATCGAGGCACGCCCCTTCATCCAGCGTCCCCACCCCGAGGGCGGCGGGCGCATCGAGACCCACGAGAGCAGCACCCGCATCAGCGGGCCGCTGGGCGAGTGGCTGGAGCTGGGCGGCCCCTTCAGTGCAGGGGCTGATCGGGCCAGGGACACCGGCCGTTACCACTCCACCGAACTGCAGAGCCGCAAGGGCTACCGTACCCTGATTCGCGTAGAACGCATCGATTAACCCTGGTTAGACAATCACCCATGGCTGAACCCGTTCACTACCGTGTGCTGCCCGCCGATCCGGCCGGGCACGTTTTCGAGATCACCCTCAGCATCGCCAAGCCGGACCCGCAGGGGCAACAACTCTCGCTGCCGGCCTGGATCCCCGGCAGCTACATGATCCGTGACTTCGCCAAGAACATCGTCAGCATCCATGCCGAGTGTGATGGTGCACCGCTGGCACTGGAGAAACTGGACAAGCAGAGCTGGCGGGCCGCGCCCTGCGATGGCGTGCTGACAGTGCGCTACAGCGTTTATGCCTGGGACCTGTCGGTACGCACGGCCCACTTTGACCAGCAGCACGCCTACTTCAACGGCACCAGCCTGTTCCTGCGTGTGCACGGCCAGGACCTGGCCCCCTGCTCGGTCGAGCTGCTACCGCCCGAGGGTCATGCCTACCGCTCATGGCGAGTTGCCACCACTCTGCCGCGCGATGGCACCGAGGAGTACGCCTTCGGCCACTACCGCGCCGACGACTACGACGAGCTCATCGACCACCCGGTGGAGATGGGCGAGTTCACCCTTATCGAGTTCGAGGCCCGCGGCACGCCCCATGCGGTGGCCATTACCGGCAAACACTATGCCGATGAGACGCGCATCGCCCGCGACCTGAAGGCGATCTGCGAGTACGAGATCGACCTCTTCGGTGAACTGCCGTCGATGCCCCACTACCTCTTTCAGGTGATGGTGGTCGGTGAGGGCTACGGTGGCCTGGAACACCGCAACTCCACCTCCCTGCTCTGCTCACGTGATGACCTGCCGCAACAAGGCGAAGAGAAGGTCAGCGAAGGCTATCGCAACTTCCTCAGCCTCTGCGCCCACGAGTATTTCCACACCTGGAACGTCAAGCGCATCAAACCGGCCGCCTTCCTCCCCTACACACTGCAGCAGGAGAGCCACACGCCGCTACTCTGGTTCTTCGAAGGGGTGACCAGCTACTACGACGACCTCATCACCTATCGTAGCGGCTGCATCGACCGCGACAGTTACCTGGAGCTGCTGGGCCAGCAGATCACCCGCCTGCTGCGCACCCCGGGGCGAGCAAAACAGACGGTCAGCGACTCGAGCTTCGATACCTGGACCAAGCTCTACAAGGCGGACGAAAACGCCGCCAATGCCATCGTCAGCTACTACAACAAGGGTGCCGTCGTCGCGCTGTGCCTGGACCTCACCATTCGCCAGCAGAGCCAGCATAAAAAATCACTGGACGATGTGATGCGTGCTCTCTGGCAGCAACACGGCAAGCCGCTTGTCGGCGTCACCGGCGAAAGGCTTGAGCAATTCATCGAGGAGGTGACGGGGGTCGATCTCAGGGCCTTCTTCGATCTTGCCCTGCGCAGCACCGAAGAGCTTCCGGTGGCCGAACTACTGGCCGCATTCGGCATTCGCCTTGAGCTGCGCCCCAGCGATGGCGCGGAAGACAAGGGCGGCAAACCCGCCAGCGGTACCCCCCCGCCCCACTACAGCGGCCTGCGCCTCACCGCCGATCCGCTGGGCGCCAGCGTTGCTGTCGTGATCAACAATTCACCGGCCCACCAGGCCGGTATCAGCGCCGGCGATATAGTGATCTCCGTCGATGGCCTAAAAAGCGACAGCAGCAAGATCGATAAACAGCTGGCCCGCTTCGCCGTGGGTGATACGGTAGTGCTACACGGATTTCGTCGGGATGAGCTCAGACAGTGGTCGATGACGCTGGGCGAGAGGCCGCTGAACGCCGCCTGGCTGGCGCCGGAAGACGAGGAGCGTGCCGGCAACTGGCTGTAGCGGCCAGAAGGCAGGAGCAATAAAGACAAAAAGGCGGGTCGCTGGACCCGCCTTTTTACTTTGGGGAAGTGGTAACCACCCGATAGCGACTACTCGGAGAAGATCCCCTCCAGCTGCTCCAGGTCGTTGATCACTCGCCAGCGTCCACCACCGGCCTCGACCCTGGCCTTCCACTCTTCGATGCGCTGCATATATTCGCGCGGGTCGATGTTATCCGTACGCAGCTTGGTGACGTTGAGAGCGACCACCTCATAGCCATGCAGACGCAGCGGAATGTCTCGAATAAAGCCTGGCTTCACCTCCTCCTTGAGGTCGGAGAAGATCAGAATGGTCTTGCGAGCCGGACCACGCTCATCGAGATACTCGGTGGACTGCAGCAGGCCGCCGGTGATGTCGGTATAGGCACTGCCCCTCACCTCCTTGACGAAGCGATCGATGATGTTGCGAAACTGCATCTTCTGGCGGTTGGCCTGGCTGGGCTGATCCTCGAAGGTGGCCTTGGCGACGATATCCTTCTCACTAAAGCTCCCGGTATCGATGCGGGCCACGGCAAAGGAGTCGGTCGGCTCCAGTTTGGCCAGCACGAAGTTGATGATCTGCTGTGCCTTGTTCAACTCCACCGTGTAGGTACCGGAGGTATCCAGCAACATGTAGACACCACGGTTATGGCTATTGGTTTCGCCACAGCCTGCCAGCAGGAGTGCCGGCAGCAGGGCAAATCGAATTAGACGTTTCATGAGTTCACCCCCACGGTGGCCTCGGCAAGCTGCGTCTCGCCCAGGTCCTTGCCTGAGTCGCTCCGCGCCGGCTGGGACTTCTCCTTACGGGGAGCACGCGGTGCGGCACGACGTGCGACCACGCCGTGCTCAACCCACAGCGGAGCGAAGACACAGAGGTCGTAGAGGTTGATCAGCGCACGGCCACCATAGGCAGCGCCGTTGGCAAGCACGCGCAACACCACCGAGAAGGCGTTAAGCAGACCCACAGCGAACATACCGAGCACCGTGCGACTGGCATGGATGAAGGTCTCCAGCGGGATGGCAACAAAGGTCAGGGCAAAGGGCAGGATAAAGCCCATTCCCATCTGCGCCGCGGTGGTAATCCAGCGACTGCCCGCCTCGGCCGGTACCATCTCGGCACCACTGAGCAGGCCGGCGACCAGGGCCGCATCGTCCTGAGACAACAGCTCACGCATATAGGCCAGCCCCGCCTCAATGCTGGCGAGGATGAAGAGCATGCTGAAGCTGGCCCAGATCATGCGCCGACGCATCTTGTCATCCAGCGCGGCAATGGTGGGAAAGAGCCGGGTGATGCGCAGGGACTCCATCAGGAACAGCCCCATAGCCACCTCAACTAGGATGATCACCATGGCGGCGATATTCGAGGTCTTGAAGCCCATCAGGTAGCTGCCGCCGCCGACCATCTCCTGCATCGGCCGGGCAATCAGGTTGAAGTTGATCACCGCACCACCGACGGCGATGGCCAGCACAAAGGCGGCGATGGCGAACTGGGTTACCGAGGAGGATGAGAGGGTGCGCACCGCGTGGTCCGTGCCCTTGCGAATCGACTCATACTCCTGCATGTGACGGTCAATGGTGGCCGAGCGATTGAGCAGTGTATCGATACGCTTACCGATGCTATCGAGCACCTGCTGCAGCTTGCGCCACTGAGGGGCCACCGCCTTGAGCAGCTCGTGCCGCTTACGGGTCGCGCCGCGGTAATCCTCGATCGCCTTGTCCTGCGCCTTGACCAGCGAGTCGTTAATGCCGCGCAGGATCTCCACCACCATCGGGTCTTCGGTTGCCGGGATCTTGGCCACCGCGGAGACCGCCTTGGTCCAACCCGGAGGTGCGGGCGGCACCTCGGCGCTGCGCTGATAATCCTCATCGATGCGGGTCAGCACCTCGGAGAGGCGGCGCTGCAGGGCCGGGTACTCCGCCATGTCGCGTTGCATCGACGCATCGACGCGGCTGAATTCGCGCTCGATCATGTGTTCACTCGCCTCCATTCCCTGGGCCAGCAACACCTCATGGTTACGCTCAGAGAGGCGACGCGCGGCTCCCTTCAACGACAGCGAAGCAAGGCGCAAGCCATTGTGCAGGGCACGCGTCAGCGAATCGATAAAGAGATGGGCCGTACGGCGGGCGAAGTAGAGCAGGACACTGGCGATAACAAACACCAGAAACAGTGAAAGCAACGGCTGTTGCGGAAACAGCATTAATACCTGTGGCAATTCCATGGCGGCCTCCTTGGTATGGCGGACCGAAAGGCCGCCTGTCTTTATTTGACTACCAGCATAAACAGGCATGCAGGGACAAAGCTGCTGCCGAGTTCACATTTGGGGAGGAAGGAAAGTAGACACAGGTCACACCTAGGGGGATT
>JBFFRO010000104.1:0-6237 GCA_041572995.1 Thiohalomonadaceae bacterium | reverse complement strand
CGGCGTTGCCGCACCTGCCCGCCACGCCGCTGATGGTGCTCTGCTCCTGCCTGGAGCACGAGAGCTTCGGTACCGCCCTGGCCGAGGCCCTGGCCAGGCGACTGCGTACCGCCGCCGCCGAGGGCGATGCCGGCCTGGCGGCGGGCCTGCTGCGCGGCCTCTCCTATGCCCAGGCGGCAGGGTTGCGTCGGGAGCTGCTTGGGGAGCTGCTGGGCGGGCCGATGGCCACCGAGGTGGAGCTGCTGGCCGCGGTGGTGGGACGTTGCTGGGAGGACCTCAAGGAGCCGGCACTGATGAGCGCCTTCCTTGAGGCGGCGGCCAGCAACCCGATGGGCCAGGAGGCCTTTACCGCCCTGGTGGCCGATCTGATGATGATCCCCGGAATGCGAGTACCGGTGCTGGAGCATTTACGCGACCCGCAACGCTCGGCGGCGCTGGCCACCGCCGTCGAGGGGATGTTCAAGACCTCGGAGATCTGAAAAAGGGGCCGCGAGGCCCCTTTTCTTATTTAATATCCGGCATCCCGTTGCTGAGATACCAGCGATCCCGATCCGGCTGGTAGAGCCACTTCTGGCGCTGCATCACCCGGCGCACAATGCCGCTGTTGATATCGCTGTAGCTCACCTCGACCACCACCTCGGCGCTGTCGCCCTCGGCGGAGACGCGCCGTTGCATCTCCTCGTAGCCGGTTACCCGAAAGTTGCGGTAGTGCTCCAGCTCGGCGGCGGCCATGGGGCCGTCCTCGGCACGGGTCATGGCCACGGCGGTGTCGTAGTGCCCCCAGCGTACCGACTTGGAGAAGAGCTGCAGGTGCTCTTTCAGGCTGTCCTGGGGATCGGGGCGCACACAGGCACCCAGCAGTACCACCAGGGCAAGGGTGATCAGACGACTCCTCATTCTTACTTCTCCATGCGGTTTTCAGTTGCTCAACGGTACTGCCCCGTGGCCAGAGATGCAATCACGGCGCTAGACTAGCGGCTATGTCGCCACTGCCCATCCTCTACCGTGACGAGCACTATATCGCCGTCTCCAAGCCGCCCAACCTGCTGGTCCATCGCAGCCCCATCTCACGCGACGAGACCTTCCTGTTGCAGCGCCTGCGCGATCAGATTGGCCGCCGGGTCTATCCGGTACACCGTCTCGATCGTCCCACCTCGGGGGTGATCGTTTTTGGCCTGAACTCGGAGGCGGCCGCGGCGCTGTGTAGTGAGTTCGAGGGGCGCGGCGTGGAGAAGCGCTATCTGGCGGTGGTGCGCGGCTGGACCGACGAGCAAGGGCTGATCGACTACCCCCTGCGCGAGGAGAAGTGGATGGAGGCGCAGGAGGCACAAACCGAGTACCGGCGTCTGGCCACGGTACGCCTGCCGATCCCGGTGGGACGTTATCCGGAGGCACGCTACTCACTGCTGGAGGTACGCCCGCTCACCGGCCGCTATCACCAGATCCGCAAGCACTTCCACCACATCTTCCACCCGCTGGTGGGGGATACCACCCACGGCGAGGGGCGCCACAACCGCCTGTTTCGCGAGCACTTCGCTATCAACCGCCTGCTGCTGCACGCGAGCAGCCTACGATTTCGCCACCCCTACCGCGATGAGGTGATGCTGATCCAGGCGCCGGTCAGTGAAGAGTTGCAGCGACTGTTCGAGCGCCTGGGCTGGCGGGGTGTGTGGTAGTTAACCCTTGCGGCGCGCCTGAAGGGTCTTGTTGAGCTGCTCCTCGATACGCTGCTTGTAGGTGAGGAAGTGCACGCTCTGGACCCGTCCGGCGCCGTTTTCACCGAGGATCGCCGGGGCCAGACTGATGTCGGTGATGTAGATGGGATAGCCGGCCTGGCCACGGCGTCGCTGGAGGATATGGCTGACCACCGCATCGAAGAGTTCGCGCCCATACTCCAGGGTGGAGAACTCCTGGTCCTCGCAATAGAGGGTGAAGGTGGTCTTGCCGTTCTCGTCGGCATCGGCCAGCACCTGCAGGCTGAAGTAACCGCTGGGCTCGTTGAACTCGGGGGCGTGGCGTTGCAGCTTGAACTCCCCCGGTGAGCCGCGGCTGATGGCATAGAGCTCCACCCCGGCGATGTACTCCTGGCTGCTGCCTTCCTCGATAAGGAAGTTGATGCGGTTAAGGCTGGCCTCGAAGAAGCGGCTGTAGTGGTTGAGCAGGCCATCGCGGTCATCGAAGGGGATGCGCTGGTGGAACAGCGCGCCGCGTTCGTCGAGCACGTAGATGTCAGCCTGACCGTTGGCCGGCAGATAGAAAAGCTGGACGATGCCGCGCTTGTTGCGGGCGTAGATGCTCGGTAGCGGGCTGCCGCGCAGGCAGTAGCGATCGAAGACTACCGGACTGTAGCGGGCACGGCTTCGCCCCAGCTCACGAATCAGCCCGGCCTCGTTGGAGAGGGCGCTGTAGCGCAGCTTGCCGCCGTCGCGGTTGAGTACGCAGAAACCGCGGCCGATGGCGAAGACGTAACGGGTTTCGGGGGCGATGCCCGGATCGTAATAGCACTCGGCGATGGAGGTGATCAGCTCCTCGACGCGGTGTGCGACGGTACTCCCACGGTGGCTGGTGGTGCCGTAGGCACGCACCGGCGGCGGCGCCACCCCCAGGTCCAGCGGGGCCCACTTCAGATAGTCGCAGATGAAGTCCATCAGCCCCCGGGCACCGGCATAGCGGTGGCTAATCACCTCATGCCAGGAGTTGACCATGACATGGTCCAGCGACATCACCAGGTTGCGCGCCGAGGGGCCGTAGCAAAGGGCATCGTTGCTGCCGGAGCTGAGTTTACCGCGGTTGAGTTCCAGATTGTCCAGCGGGTGGATACCCATGTTGAGGAACACCGCACTCTGGCGCAGTTGCGCCGGGCGGGAGAAGTCCTCCATCTCGCTCTCTTCCATGGCCCGCTCGGGGAAGAGGTTGTGCAGGCGATCGACCAGCAGGCGGAAGTCGCTGGTGCTCAGGTCGCTGCCGCTGGTATAGATGGCCAGGGCGCTGCGCTTGTCCAGCACGCTATTGAAGTAGCACCAGGCGATCAGTTCCACCACGCTGCGTGAGCGTTTGAGCGGTGTGGCTCCCTTGGTGTCGCTGGGTTTAATCACGCCACGGTAGAGGATCCAGCGGCTGCTATGGTCCTCGTCCAGCAGCTCATGCAGGCTCAGGTGCGATTCGCGCAGGTCGCTGGCGATGCCGCGGTTGAGCAGCTCTACCTTGCCGGCCTTGCGCTCGAAGGCGGCGTACAGCTTGCGCCCGAGGATATTGAGGTCTCGCTGGCTGATCATCGCCATGCCGGCGTAGCGGCGGGCAAAATCGGAGAGGAAGCGGTAGCTGGCGCTGAGCGCCTCGAAGAGGATGCGCCGCTCCTCGGCCACCCGGTGTACCTTCCACTCGTTACGGGTGTCCATCAGGATCAGGTCGGTGAGACCCCAGCCCCAGCTTTTCACCACATTGCTCAGCAGCTCACGCCGCCAGTCCTGGCGTGTCCGAGGACGCTCCTGGCTCAGCGGTTCATCGGCCTTGAAGTAGAAGCAGCGTCGCGCCAGTTCCAGGCGTTCCTGGTTGCGCCCATCCTTATCCAGATGTTCATTCACCTTGTCTAGCATCATCAGGTAGGGGTCGAGCTTGTCCAGATCGGTGACCCCGGCATAGATGGCCCGCTTGTAGCGCAGGCACAGCAGCTCGATGTGGGGATACTCGGCAGCATAGGCCTCGATCAGCAACAGCTTCAGTGCAGATTTATAGGGGGAGTCGATGCCCTTGGAGAGCTGCCAGAGGGCGGCACCGAAGAACTCCTCGGCGGGGATGTGGGCCAGGCCTCCGAAATCGATGCCGTCGCGGGCATGGATAAAGCGCCGGCGCTGCATGTCGGCCACCTGTTCGTCATAGTCGCCCTCCTGCTCCGGTGGCACCAGCCACCAGAAGGGGTAGCGCCCGGCCAGCAGGATACCGGTGCGGTAAAACTCCTCCAGCAGCAGGTTGTGCTGGGCGCTGCCACTGCTCTCTGAACTCAGGTCCTCCCCCTCCCCCTCGCGGAAGCGCTCGGTATTGACCAGGAAGAAGTGCACTTCAAGCTCGAGCTTGTCCGCCGCGACCTCAAGATTACGGGCCTTCTGCTGCAGTAGCTCAAGCTCGTCGGCGCGCAGTTCCGGGTCATGCACCAGCCATACGTCCAGGTCACTGCCCTCGGAGTAGGCCACCGTGCCGGGGCTGCCCATCACGTAGATGGATTGAATGGGTAGCCGTGTGCGCTTGCCGGAGGAGCGGTACTGGAAGCTGCGTGAGAGCGTGCGTGCGTTTCGCAGCACCTGTGCCGAGGGCTCGTAGGCGTAGACCCCTGCCGGGGTATTCCTGGCCGAGAAACCTGGCAGCATGGGGTGGTTGATGTGGAACAGCAACGGCAGGAGGTCGAGGAAGTCCCGCTGGCGCTCACGTAGCGAGCTGCGGATACGCTCAAGGCGTGCGTCGTTGACACTGCGAAAGCGTGCCAGCACTGCCTTGAAATCGATATCGCCGGCCTCGTTGGGCCCGGAGCTCGCCATAATATGCCTACAAAGTCAGAGGGTTATGTCACCCCAGGGGTGTAAAAACCAGCGCGCCGGGGAATCGGTCTAGGATAGCTTTTGTGGATGGGGAAACCAAGGGCAGAACTAGGTTGATTGGCCGCAGGAAGCGCTTAGCGGATGCTGAGCACGGTGAGTACGGCACTGGTGACTGCGAGCAGAGCCGCCGTTAAGGCCAGGGCATCGAGCCTGCGGTGATCGCCGTCGGGGGCAACGTGGCGTGCGTGGCGGCGCTTGTTCAGCAGTACCAGGGCAACGATAAAGAACAGACCATCAATGATGAGGTAGCTGTGGCTATCCATGGGATCCTCTCAGTGGTTTGGTGGGCTCAGCGCCGCACGGTTAGCCCTTGTTGTGCCTGCCCCGGTACTGCTCGACGGGAAAGCGTTTCTCATTAATCGCCATCTTCTCCTCGGCAGCGGCAATCAGGTCGATGTCGAGGCGTTCGGCTAGGCGCAGCAGATAGATAAAGATGTCGGCCATCTCCAGGCGCACCTCGGCGAGGTGCTCATCGCTCAGGCGTTCACTCTGCTCGGGGCTGAGCCACTGGAAGTGTTCCACCAGCTCAGCGGCCTCGGCGATCAGGGCCATGCTAAGGTTTTTGGGCGTATGGAAGGGCTCCCAGTCGCGAGCCTGAGCAAATGCCAGGAGTTCTCCCTGCAGGGCTTGAAGGCGGTTATCCACGGTCTGATCCCCAGTACGAAGCGTTTGCCCCAGCATAGCGGATGAGGGGTACTTGACGAAAACGTGACCCATGCACGCAAGGTATTGTGACCCAGGTCACGTGTTTAAGTAAATTCTAATATACCGTTAAACAACGGTTAATACTTCCCGAGTAGATTACTCAGTCATGGACGAATGAACGACGTTCATCAACCCCCTACAGATAAGGAAGTGAGCAATGAACAAGATGAAGAAGCTGATCGCCGCCACCGCCGCACTGACCCTGAGCGCCCCCCTGTTCGCTGCGGACTACAGCATCGACGAGCTGGCCGCCGAAGGCGCCGCCGTTGTCCGCGTGCAGCAGGTGTTGGCCAACTGCGAGCAGGGCGAGCCCCGCATCCTCTTTAATGACCAGACCGGTGCACTGCTCCGCGTTGAAGAGCTGGCCAACGTCGACGTCCTGCTTAACGCCCACGCTATTGCCCAGAAGGGTGGATACAGCAACCTGCATGTGGTGCTGGCCGATGAGGCCACCGTCAGTCGTAATGGACGTACCGAGCTGGTTGCCCTGCGTCAGGGGCTGAACGGTACCGTAGTGCGTCTCGACGGAGAGCTGCAGGTGAGCCGCAACTTCGTCGGTGGTAAGGGTATTGTCCTGGGCCAGCATCAGCACAGCAAGACCCTGGCCTCCATCAAGCCCAAGTCACGTAAATCCTAAGTCTCCCCCAATCCCACCCTAAGGGATTTTTCGAGGACCCCTCCCCCGGGTCCTCTTTTTTTTTGTGAAAAATAATTCTTGCTCTTAACAAGAAATAAAGAACACAAAGTATCTTGCGATGCATGTCGCAAAATTCTTTTTTTGCGCCAAAAACGCGGACCTGTTCACCCGTTGATCGCGAAGCTAATCACGGTTTCCTGTGTGTGCTTTTCCTAGTATTTACTCAACGGCAGGCGCAACCCCCCCAAGGGCGCCGCCAGGGACGGAAACTCCGTCTTCCCCCTAGTAAGAAAGAACAGGAGT
>JBFFRO010000103.1:0-6251 GCA_041572995.1 Thiohalomonadaceae bacterium | reverse complement strand
GGGAGTAATGATCTGCAGTGGCATCAGAGAGGCGAGAGCAGAACTGGACTTAAGTCGTCTACCGTCGACCTGAAGCGTTATCGCATCAGTGTGTGTACGACGTAAGCCGATACGATGAGAAGTGTTTGATTGCAGGTGACCGAAGAGAGTGAGCTCATCCTCACCATCAGAGATAATCTGGCTGGACTGGCGGGTGCGAAATGAACGCCCGAGACCCAGAAGATGGATCGCCTCCAATAATGAGCTCTTGCCGGAGCCGTTCTCACCAGTAATAAGATTAAGTTGAGGGCCGGGTTGGATATCAACCCGGTTCAGGTTACGGAGCCGGCTGACAGTCAGCCTGCTGAGATACATGGAGATTAGAGACGCATCGGCATGACAACGTAGCGAGAACCAGAATCCTCAACACCGTTAATCAAACAGCTATGATTGGAATCGGTGAGTCCAATCTGTACCTGCACTTCATCGACCGCATTAATAGCATCGAGCATGTAACTGACGTTAAAACCAATCTCCAGCTCATCGCCCTGGTACTGAACCTCAAGCTCCTCCTCAGCCTCTTCCTGCTCAGGGTTGTTCACAGTGGCGCGGAGGAGACCGCTGCTGAGGTTGAGACGTACACCACGGTACTTCTCATTGGAGAGGATGGAGGTACGCACCAGCATTTGACGCATCCCCTCGCGATCGGCGATCACCAGCTTGTCACTGCTACTCGGCATTACCCGCTCGTAGTCAGGGAAGCGACCGTCGACCAGTTTGGAGGTAAAGACGATATCACCCGTGCTGATTTTGATGTAGCTCGGGGTAATCTGAATGGTACAAGCGTCGTCGCTATCCTCGAGAAGTCGTGAAATCTCGAGCACACCCTTGCGCGGAATAATGGACTGGAGCTTGTCACCGACCGCAAGCTCAGTCTCCTGCTCAGAGACAGCCAGACGGTGACCATCAGTTGCCACACTGCGTAGCTTGTTGTTCTCCACTTCAAGCAGCACGCCATTAAGGTAGTAGCGCACATCCTGATTAGCCATACAGAAGTGAGTCTGATCGAGAAGGCGTTTGAGAATCGACTGGCTGACACTGAACTCAAAGGCACCAGTAATAGCATCGGCCGAGGGGAATTCAGCAGCGGGTTGTGTGCTCAGAGTAAAGCGGCTGCGCCCTGAACGTAGTAGTGCGCGCTCACTATCAATAGAGATTTGGATATTGGCTCCCTCTGGGAGGGTACGACAGATATCCATGAATTTACGCGCGGGTAGAGTAATCTCACCGGACTCACCCTCTACCGAGCTGGCCTTGGCCTGCAATTCTACCTCGAGATCAGTACCGGTCATGGTGAGGGTACCGTTGTCTAGGCTGAGTAGGACATTAGAGAGGATGGGGAGGGTTTGGCGTTTCTCCACCACACCGCTGACGACCTGGAGAGGCTTGAGCAAGGCTTCACGGCTTATGCTGAATTTCATATCCCTACACCCTAATTATTAACTATTTAGTATATATATTATTTAGTTGTGATTATTAGGCAGACCAAATTCTGTGGATAAGCCAATAATCCCCTTTAAATACAATAAATTAATTAGATGATAACAACCCTGTTAAAGCCCTTTAACAACTGTGGATAAGTTGTGTGTGTAAAAGGGGTGAATAATATCCACTAATTTATCCACAGACTATTACCCACTATGTTGACAGGGTTCTCAACAGGTTATCGTAATCCTCGGCAATACGCTGGTCGCTATCACGTAGCTCAGCGATTTTTTTACAGCCGTGAATCACCGTCGTATGGTCACGTCCACCGAAGGCATCGCCGATTTCCGGCAGGCTGTGTTCAGTCAGCTCCTTGGCCAAGGCCATCGCCATCTGGCGTGGGCGGGCAATCGATCGGTTACGGCGCTTGGAGTGCAAATCAGAGACGCGAATCTTGTAGTACTCTGCGACGGTCTTCTGAATGTTCTCGATGGTAATCATCTTCGCCTGTACGGCGAGTAGGTCGCTGAGCGCCTGGCGGGCGAAATCCACAGTGATAGCCTGGCCGGTAAAGTGGGCATTGGCGATCACCCGACGCAGCGCCCCCTCCAGCTCACGCACGTTGGAGCGGATGTTCTTGGCGATGAGGTAGGCGACATCCTCGGGTAGATCCACATTGGCCTGCTTGGCCTTGCTGTGGAGGATGGCGGCACGGGTCTCGAACTCCGGCGGCTCAACCACCACCGTCAGACCCCAGCCGAAGCGGGACTTGAGTCGCTCCTCAACATTCTGTAGCTCTTTGGGGTAACGGTCGCAGGTGAGGATGACCTGTTTCTGTCCCTCGAGCAGGGCATTAAAGGTGTGGAAGAACTCCTCCTGGGAGCGCTCCTTACCAGCGAAAAACTGAATATCATCGATGAGCAGGGCGTCGAGACCGCGGTAGAAGCGCTTGAAGTCGTTAATGGCGTTCTGCTGTAGCGCCTTGACCATATCGGCGACGAAACGCTCCGAGTGCAGATAGAGAACGCGAGCGCCTGGGCTGTTCTGGAGGATGCGGTTACCGATGGCGTGCATCAGGTGGGTCTTACCCAGGCCAACCCCACCATAGATAAACAACGGGTTGTAGGCATCGCCGGGGCTCTCAGCGACCTTCTCCGAGGCGGCCACGGCCAGCTGGTAGGTCTTGCCGGCAACAAAGGTGTCGTAGGTGAAGTTGGGGTTGAGGTGGCTACGAAAGCCTCCCCGCTGATCGGTGACCAGACTCGGGGCCTGGCGGCCGGGACTCATGTCGTTGGCTGCAGCGGGGATCGACGTAGCGGCATGGGCTGCCGAGAGGGGAGCCTGCTGCTTGCGGCTTCCGACCACATACTCCACCGGTACCACCTGGCCATTGCTGAACTGGCTGACCAGCTGGTCGATTCGTTCACGAAAGCGTTCGGTGACCCAGTCCTGAACGAAGCGATTGGGGGAGAGTAGGCGCAGGGTCCCGTCCACCTCCTCCGCCTGCAACGGGCGGATCCAGGTGTTGAACTGCTGCGACGAGAGCTCGTCTTCAAGCTTGTCGAGACACTGATGCCAAAGGCTCTGGGCCAAGGTAGGACCTCGTAAAAGGGTAGATAGTGGCGTCAAGTCTACCGCTGAAGGGCCAAGTTATCCACATCCTTTCCAGCGTGCTACGGCTTGACGGCGACCCCCCATTTACAGTATGGTTGCGTGCTTTTCCGGCCGAGCCCACTGCGGCGAGGCTTATTCCTTATATATACGACGGAAGAATTGTCATGAAGCGTACCTTTCAGCCGAGCAACCTGAAGCGTGCCCGTACCCACGGTTTCCGTGCCCGTATGGCTACCAAGAACGGTCGCAAGATCATCAATGCCCGCCGCGCCAAGGGCCGCGCCCGCCTGGCCGTCTAACCGACGGGGACTCTTGAGTACCCCTGCCGAAACCACCGCTGCTACCCAACAGGCACGCACCGGTCGGTTCACTCGGCAGCAGCGACTGCTGAAAGGCGTTGAGTTTAAACGCGTCTTTAATGAAGGCAGGCGCAGCGGCAACCGCATCCTCGGCGTGGTCGTGGCAGAAAACGGCCTTGACCACGCCCGGCTGGGACTGGCGATCGCTAAGCGCCAGGTCCGCACCGCGGTAGGCCGCAACCGGATCAAACGTGTGGCGCGGGAAGGCTTTCGCCGCCACCAGCACGAACTGGCTGGTCTGGATATCATCGTCATGGCCCGCAATGGGGCCGCAGGCTCGGATATCACCCGCCTGCACAGGGCGATGGAAAGCCTATGGCAGGAGTTGGCAACATGCTGCGAAAACTCTTAATCGGCCTGATCACCCTCTATCGTTACACCCTCAGCCCGTTCGTTGGCTGGCAATGTCGTTTCCACCCCACCTGTTCCTGTTACACTGAAGAGGCGATTCAGCGCTACGGTGCGCTACGCGGCTCCTGGCTCGGACTCAAGCGTCTGCTGCGCTGCCACCCCTGGAGTGATGGCGGGCTGGATCCAGTGCCCGATTGCGATTGCGGATCAACAGAACATCAAACGAAAAGACCCTAAGCGATGGAATTCAACAGAATACTCCTGGTCGGCGCCCTGGCCCTGACCCTGATGATGCTCTACCAGGCCTGGCAGCAGGATTACGGCCCGAAGCCGGTGGCCGTGGAGCAGGCTGCATTCGAGGGTGCTGCGGATCTGCCGGGTGCCCCGCAGAGTGAAGGTGCTAGCGTCAGTGCCGGCGGTGACGGCCCCTCGCGCAATATGCTGGAGAGCGGGGGTCGCATCCGTGTGGTGACCGATGTCATCAACGCCGAGATCGACTCCATGGGTGGTGACCTGCGCCGCGTCGAGTTGCCGGCCTATCCGGTCAGCATCGAGGCCAAGGACCAGCCCTTCGTGTTGATGAGCGATAACGGCGACAGCGACCTGTTCATTGCCCAGAGCGGCCTGCTGGCCGCGGGTGACGCCAAGGCCCCCAGCCACCGCGATGCCTTTGGCTATGAAAAGCAGGAGTACAGCCTGGCTGATGGCGAGGAGACCCTGGTGGTGCCGCTGGTGTGGCGTGACGAGGCCAGCGGCATCGAGGTGATCAAGCGCTACACCTTCACCCGCGGCAGCTACAGCGTGGCGGTGGATACCGAGGTGCGCAACAGCGGTAGTGCGGAGTGGCGTGCCCACCCCTACCGTCAGCTGCAGCGTAGCGAGCCGATGCAGGAATCCTCCATGTTCATGTACACCTACACCGGTGGCGTGATCTACTCCGAGGAGGAGAAGTACGAAAAGATCGAATTCGATGATATGCGTGAGAGCGATCTGAAGCGCAACATCACCGGCGGTTGGGCGGCGATGATTCAGCACTACTTCCTCAGTGCCTGGATCCCCGGCGAGGCGGACAACAACAGCTACTATTCCAAGACCGCCGATGGCGGCCGTTACATCCTCGGCATGTTCAGCCCGGAGATGCGCGTTGCCGCGGGTGAGAGTGTGACCAATAGCGCCACCCTTTACACCGGTCCCAAGATCCAGGACAAGCTGGAGGTCCTTTCCCCGGGGCTTGAGCTGACCGTCGACTACGGCTTCCTCACCATTATCGCCAAGCCGCTGTTCTGGCTGCTGCAGTTGATCCACGGTGTGGTGGGTAACTGGGGCTGGGCCATTATCCTGCTCACCGTGCTGATCAAGGCGGCCTTCTACAAGCTCTCTGCTGCCAGCTATAAGTCCATGGCGCAGATGCGCAAGTTGCAGCCCAAGCTGCAGTCGCTGAAGGAGCGCTACGGTGATGATCGCCAGGCCATGGGCGAGCAGATGATGAAGCTCTACCGCGAGGAGAAAATCAATCCACTGGGTGGCTGCCTGCCGATCCTGGTGCAGATCCCGGTCTTCATCGCCCTCTACTGGATGCTGATGGAGAGTGTCGAGCTGCGCCAGGCGCCGTTCATGTTCTGGATTCAGGACCTCTCCATCGCTGATCCCTACTTCGTGCTGCCGATCATCATGGGTGCCACCATGCTGATCCAGCATAAGCTCAACCCCACCCCGATGGACCCGATGCAGGCCAAGGTGATGATGGTGTTGCCCATCGTCTTCACCTTCTTCTTCCTCTTCTTCCCGGCCGGTCTGGTGCTCTACTGGGTGGTCAACAACACCCTCTCCATCGCCCAGCAGTGGTACATCACCCGGGTCGTGGTGAAGGCCTAGGGTTTGAAAGAGCTCCGATAAAGGCGGTGTAATGCGGGGCATTACACCGCCTTTTTTCGTTTAACCATGAATAACGCCACCGACACTATCGCTGCTCTGGCTACTCCCCCGGGACAGGGGGGGGTGGGCATTGTGCGTATCTCCGGACCCCAGGCACTGGGCATTGCCGAGGCGTTGCTGGGCATTTCCCCACGACCGCGCCATGCCCACTACACGCCCTTTGGCGATGGCGCAGGCAACATTCTGGATGAGGGGATCGTCCTCTACTTTCCGGCACCGAACTCCTTCACCGGCGAGGAGGTGGTGGAGCTGCAGGGCCACGGCGGCCCGGTGGTAATGGACCTGCTGCTAAAGGCGATCTTCGCCCATGGCGCACGCCCGGCACGGGCTGGGGAGTTTTCCGAGCGTGCCTTTCTCAACGATAAGCTGGATCTGGCCCAGGCCGAGGCGGTGGCCGATCTCATCGAGGCCGGTTCGGCCCAGGCCGCACGCTCGGCACTGCGCTCGCTGCAGGGGGAGTTTTCACGGCGGGTACGTGCGCTGGTAGAGCAGCTGATCGGGGCGCGGGTCTATGTCGAGTCCTCCATC
>JBFFRO010000102.1:0-6337 GCA_041572995.1 Thiohalomonadaceae bacterium | reverse complement strand
GCACTACAACCTGGTGTCACGAGCCCTGAAGCGGCTTGAGCCGAGTATTCGTCTCAGGCTGCCCGGTCTGAAGACGCTGGACCTGATCCTGCAGTTCGATGCTTGGATCGTTGTCGACCGTGTCTTCAATGATGTGCCGGTGGTGGCCTGGACCCATTTCCAGCCGCAGGAACGCAGTGGTTTGCAAGAGCCGGTCCCCTGTGAACTGCGCTATTTCCACGGGCATGCTGCCCTAATTCGCAACCGGGTACTGGTTCTTATGGACAACCTCCTTGAGGAGCAACTGGGCGAGGGGAGGGGCGGGCACAAGGTGCTGGATTTTCCGGATCGGAGCGCTTGAGTTCCGCTCCGCACGCAGTCACTTAAAGCTTATGGCGTTTGGGGTCGACAGATCAATTAAAGACCCCGAATATCGAGACGGTTCGATGTGGTGGATGGAGAGGTGAAATGCCGCAACTCCCCAGTGGACGATACGTGGATATTATGGCCGAGCGTGCCCGCTATCACGCCCGTCGCCGGGGGCTGCGCATCCACGCCGGCACGCCGCACCAACAGCTCTATCCGTTGATCGATATCCTCGTCGACCCCACCCACAACAGCCACGGATGCCGCGGCTGCACAACCTTTTCGGGTTACACCCTGGCGGATCGCGCTTGGATCAACGAGTGGCAGGAGGGGGATCGCCGATTCTTTCTCGACTGGTTGCGCGAGGAGTCACAGGTGCGGGCGATCGAACAGGCCCGCACCCGTTTGCTGGCGGAGCGTGCCACCACGCACGAGGAGTTGCACGATTATCCATCGCGCCTCTACAGCAGCCTGCGTCGGCGCATCGAGGCGTTGCCGCAGCCGCGCGCCACCGCTGAGCAGTGGCGTCACACCCTGAACAATATGTGCCGTAAGGGGCTGCGTCGTGAGGAGCTGGAGTGGGCGCGGCTGCCTGAATTTTTGGACGCCCACGACGAGGGGCGCGTCGACCGTGAGGCGCTGCTGGATGCCATCGATCTGGACCGTATCGTCCCACGCCTGAGCAACGAGCTGGAGTGCGAGAGTGATCCTCACTTGCCCTTTACCGAGCAGGCCCAGCGTATTCCCGCCTACCAGCTGCGCATGGCCGGATATTCGCTTGCCGACGATGATGTCGGCGTAGTGCGCCTGCAGTGCGTTGAGCCCCACTACCGTGTGGGGGTGATCCGCCCCGGTGGCCGTAGCCTGGAGGCGAAACACTGGTTCGTGCTCGGCCCCTACGGCAAGCCGCTGCACGACGATGTGCGTGGCACGCCGCTGTTCAGCGGTCGCGAAGCGGCGGTACGCGCGGCCGAGATTCACGCTCGGCGCAGCCATCGCCTGCGCCCGGGCGTCGATTACAGCCGCACCTACGAATACATGAGCCTGTACGGCGGTGAGGATTACCGCGAGTGGCTGGTGACTCTGCCTGACTACCACCGCAGCCACTTCACAGCCCACTACCACGAGCGCAACATCCTCTTACACATCCGCACCAAGATTCGTGAGAGCGTTGATGGTACGCGGGTGCTGTTTGTCGAGGAGTTGCAGAGCGATTGGCACCAGGCCCTGGCCCGTCATGGCTCACGCGTCGGCATACCTCCGGCCCCCTTTCGCAGGGAGTGGGCGGCCCTGGGGCTAAAGCTAATGTTGATGCACGTGGTGGATCAGGGGCTGGACGGCATCGCCTGGGCTGATGCGGCGGTGCACGAACTGCGTTACGACCGCGAGATGGTGCCGCTGGAGCGGCTCTACGACCGCGATGTGCCGAACATCCTCAAGCGCCTGGGGCGCCCCTGGGGTGCGAAGCTGGGGCGTGCTCGCTTCGACACCCGCAGCCCCTGGCTGCACGCGGCGCGCTGCAACGAGTGCTGGAAGGTGGAGGGGGGGGCGGGAAAATTTTCCACTCGCCCGCGCTACGACAAACAGGAGGCCCTGGCGCTGATCGAGCGACACAGCAAGGCGATGAGCCTGGAACTGCCTCTGCTGCGCTTGAGCGAGACGATGCGTAGGCATATCGCTGAGCGGGGCCTGCCCCTGTTCGGCCTGTCCTGCGACACCTAAGATAAGCTTTAACACAGAGGAAGACGATGGCACTGGTACGGATGCAGGACATGCTGCGCCACGCGTATGAAAACAAGTACGCGGTGGGCGCCTTCGACGTGGTCGGTCTGGAGATGTTGCAGGGGGTGATCGCCGCCGCCGAGCGCAGCCGCGCCCCGGTGATTCTAGGCCTGGCCGAGCCGCACATGGAGCATGTGGACCTGGCCCTGTTAGCCCCTGCGGTGGAGATGGCGGCACGCCGCGCCGAGGTGCCGGTGGCCATCCATTACGATCACGGCAGTAGTGTGGATAGCGTGGCCGAGGGGATGCGCCTTGGCTGCAACGGGGTGATGCTGGATGGCTCACACCTGGAGTTGAAGGAGAACATCGACATCACCAAGGCGGCGGTGGTCATGGCCCACGCTTGTGGTGTTCCGGTTGAGGCGGAACTGGGCTATGTCCCCGACAGCGGTGATGAGCTGGTCTACACCACGGTGGAGGAGGCGCGCGGCTTCGTGCGCCTGACCGGGGTGGACTTCCTGGCGGTTTCCATCGGCACCGTTCACGGCCGCCTCAGCGGTAAGCCTAAGTTGGACTATACCCGCCTGCGACATATCAACGAGGCCCTGGGGATCCCCCTGGTGCTGCACGGCGCCTCGGGTCTGAGTGACGATCAGTTCCACCGCTTGGTCACCAATGGCATCGCCAAGATCAATTACTTCACAGGGCTTACCGACAGCGCCGCCAAGCTGATGCGCGGCAACGCCCGTGATGATGACCGTGGTTACCTGTCGCTCTTCAACGGCGTTACCGCGCTGGTGGAGGAGGAGGCCGAGCGGCTGATGCGGGTGTGGGGCAGCGCCGGGCGCGCCGCCGAGGTGATGGACCGCTGTGAGCCTTGGCGTTCGGTGGACCACCTCATCACCTTCAAGCTGCCGGAGATGGATACGGATGAGCTGGAGCTGATCTCCCGCCGCGGCCGCCGACTGCTGGGGGCCATCCCCGGGGTGCGTGAAGTGCTGGTCTCCGAGCCGTTGCTGACGGGCTCTCACCACCAGTGTGTCTGGACCCTGCGCCTCGCCTCCGAGGAGGTTATCGCGCAGTTGGAACAGCACACCGACTATCAGGGTCTGCGCAAGCGCTATTGGCAGGAGAGCCGCGCCACCTCCAGTGTCACCAACTACCGCCGTAGCGCCTGAGGCGGCGTTGTCGGCTTTGCGACATTGTCGCGCGCGCCGGCCTGTCGCGACCACGCGCATTCTTGTAACCCATTGATATTAATTGGCCTTATGTCATGGCACAGGGATTGCTCTGTATCTGATTAACAATCCGATACCGAGAGCGGCCCGACCATGCCTATAGAAGCCGACAACAAGGTGATCATCGACGACACCACCCTGCGTGACGGTGAGCAGAGCGCCGGGGTGGTCTTCAGTCTGGAAGAGAAGCTGGTCATCGCCCACGCCCTGGACGGTATCGGCGTGCCGGAGCTGGAGGTGGGGATCCCCTCCATGGGCGAGGAGGAGCGCGATGCGATTCGCGCCGTCGCCGAACTGGGGCTGAAGGCCCGCCTGCTGGTCTGGAGCCGTATGCGCGGTGATGACCTGCAGAGCTGCCGCGGCCTCGGCGTCGATACCGTAGACCTCTCCATCCCTGTCTCCGCACAGCAGATCCATCACAAGCTGCGGCGTGACCCCGAGTGGGTACTGTCCGAGATTTCACGCCGTGTCTCCGAGGCCCGCGATCTGGGTCTGGAGGTGTGCGTCGGTGGCGAGGATTCCTCGCGTGCCGACATCGATTTCCTGCTACGCGTGACTGAGGCCGCCCAGGCGGCCGGTGCCCGCCGTTTCCGCTTCGCCGATACCGTCGGCATCCTCGACCCCTTCGCCACCTACGAGGGGATCCGCATGCTGCGCGCCAACGTCGATATCGAGCTGGAGATGCATGCCCATGATGACCTGGGGCTGGCCACCGCCAACACCCTGGCCGCCATTCGCGGTGGTGCCACCCATGTGAACACCACCGTTAATGGTCTGGGTGAGCGCGCCGGTAATGCGGCGCTGGAGGAGGTGGTGATGGGGGTGGAACTGCTACACGGCGGTGGCTGCGGTATTAACACCTCGGCCATCGGCGAGGTCTCCGAGCTGGTGGCCAAGGCCTCCGGCCGTCCCACCTCCTGGCAGAAGAGTGTGGTGGGTGAGGGGGTCTTCACTCACGAGTCCGGCATCCATGTGGACGGCCTTCTAAAGGACCCGCTCAACTACCAGGGGCTGGACCCAGCTCTGCTGGGCCGCACTCATCGCCTGGTGATCGGCAAGCACTCCGGTAGTCATGCGGTGCGCGAGGGCTATGCCCAGCTCGGTATCGAGCTGGCCCAGACCGAGGCCGAGCAACTGCTGCCGGTGATTCGTGCCTACGTCAGCCGTACCAAGCTCAGCCCAGATGCGCCGCAGCTGGAGATGCTCTACTACCAGTTCAAGGGGGCCATCGATGGAAGCTTCCATGCCTGAGCAGGGCGTATCCGAGAGTGGACAGAAGAGCCCGTCGCTGTGGCGGCTGCTCGGTGAGGATGTGCGCTGCGTGTTCCAGCGTGATCCGGCAGCACGCAGCCGCCTTGAGGTGGTTCTGACCTATCCCGGTGTGCACGCCATCATCATGCACCGCCTGGCCCACCGCCTGTGGCGCCGTAACTGGCGCTTCAGTGCACGGGTGATCGCCTTTATTTCACGCGCCCTGAGCAATGTGGATATCCACCCGGGGGCAAGCATCGGTCGTCGTTTCTTTATCGATCACGGTGCCGGCGTTGTGATTGGCGAGACGGCAGTGGTCGGCGATGACTGCACCCTCTATCACGGTGTCACCCTCGGGGGCACCAGCTGGAATGCCGGCAAGCGCCATCCCTCCCTGGGCAACGGCGTGATGGTCGGTGCCGGTGCCAAGGTGCTCGGGCCGCTGGAGCTTGGCGATGGGGTGCGTGTGGGGGCCAACTCGGTGGTAGTGGAGAGCGTACCGGCGGGGCGTACGGTGATCGGTATTCCGGGGCGGGTGGTGCGTAACCGGCCGGCCAGCAATAGCGCTCAGCCCGGTATCGACCTGGACCACCACCTGGTGCCTGACCCGGTGGGTAAGGCTATCGGTTGCCTGCTCGATCGTATTGACCATCTGGAAAGGAAGTTGCGCAACCAGGCTGCAGGCAGCGCCTGCGAGAGCTGTGATGACCCGGGTGCCTGCGATGTGGATCAATTTGATAGCTACGGTAACCCCAGTCGTAAGAGCGGAGGGCGCTGAGGATGGACCTGATCGATTTCGATATCGGCGATCTCTACTTTGACGAGACGATGCCTGCGGTGGTGAACGAGCTACTGCTGCAGGCCTCCTCCAGCTACAGTGAGGGCAAGGCAGAGCTGCCGTTGCTGCGTGCCTACCTGCTGGCGCCAGATAATCTCAGCGTACTGGTAGCGCTCTATCGCTTCTATTTCTATCGCCACCGCTACGACGAGGCCCTGCGCATCGCCGAACTGAGCATGCAGGCCGCCGCATGTCGTCTTGGTTTTCCCGACAGCTGGGAGCGTCTGGATGAGAGCTATCTGAGCCGAGCCGCATCTCGTTCACTGGGCATGGTGCGCTTCTATCTTCTGGCGCTCAAGGCGGCTGCCTATATCAAACTGCGGATGGGTGAATGTGAGGTGGCGCAGGAGATGCTACTGACCGTACAGAACATGGACGTCAACGACCGCCTCGGCAGTGATCTGCTGCTGGCGATAATCGACCGCCACCAACAACAGAGTGCCGAGCAGAGCTACGGCTAAACCGGAGGGTAAGACCATGAGTGACGATTCCCTGCATGATGACCTGGAGGAGCTGGTCTCCGCCGAGGACTTCCTCGACTACTTCGAGATCCCTTACGAACAGAGTGTGGTGCACGTTAATCGCCTGCACATCCTGCAGCGCTTCCACAATTACCTGGCCGCGGCAAAGATGCCCGAGGATGAGGCCGCGCAGCGTGCCCACTATATCCAGTACCTCACCAAGGCCTATCAGGATTTCGTTGATTCCGATGCGAAGACCGAGAAGGTGCTGAAGATCTACCAGAAGGCCAGCGGTGAGCAGCGTATGAGTATTGGCGAAGCCTTCGGGCGGAGCTGAGCATGCGTCCCAACTACGAATACGGTACCGCGGTACGGGTGATCCGCAACGTGCGTAACGACGGCACCTTCCCCGGTATGGCTACCGGTGAGCTTCTGGTTCGTCGAGGCAGTGTCGGCTACGTGCGTAGCATGGGTACCTTCCT
>JBFFRO010000101.1:0-6395 GCA_041572995.1 Thiohalomonadaceae bacterium | reverse complement strand
TCAGTTTATAGGCCAAGGGCCCCGGGAGGAAGGCGCTGAGAATACGGCTGCCATCCAGCGGCGGGATGGGCAGCAGGTTGAGCACCATGAGCAACAAATTGATGGTGACACCCACCTGGCCCATAGCGAGCAAGGCCCGGCCCATTTCCAACCCGCCCTGCAACACCTCCAGGCCGACCTTCATCATCAGCGCCCAGAACAGCGCCATTGCCAGGTTGGCCATGGGACCGGCCAGGGCCACCAGGGCCATATCCTTGTCCCGCCGGCGCAGGTTCTCGACGGTCACCGGTACCGGCTTGGCCCAGCCGAAGATCACCCCACCCATCAGTACCATCGCCAGGGGCAGGATCACGGTGCCCAGCGGGTCGATGTGCTTGATGGGGTTGAGGGTGAGGCGTCCGAGCATGCGCGCGGTGGGATCACCCAGACGGTTGGCGGCCCAGCCGTGGGCGACCTCGTGCACGGTAATGGCAAACAGCAGTGGCAACACGGCCACGGAGAGGATCTGCAAGGTGTTCATCACTGCGATTATACCTGAGCGGGCTCAGCCGCCGAAGGGCTCCGGATCGCCCAGGCCGTGGCGGGCCACGCTGATCTCATCGCCCTCGAAGACCACCACGGTGCTCGCCTCCATGGCGCCGTAGCCGCCGTCGATGACCAGATCGACCTGATGCTCCAGGGCCCGGCGGATCTCATAGGGGTCACACTCGGGCAGGGACTCACCGGGAAGGATGAGGGTGGACGAGAGCAGCGGTTCATCCAGCTCCGCCAGCAGTGCCTGGGCAATGGGGTTGCTCGGCACCTTCATGCCGATGCTCTTGCGCTTGGGGTGCTGCAGTCTCCGCGGTACCTCGCGGGTGGCTGCGAAGATGAAGGTGTAGGGCCCGGGGGTATAGGCCTTGAGCAGGCGGTAGCCGGTGTTATCCACCTTGGCGTAGAGACCCAGTTCGGAAAGATCGCGGCAGACTAGGGTGAAGTTGTGTTTGTCGTCCAGGCGGCGAATGCTGCGGATACGATCCAGGGCCTTCTTCTCCCCCAGGCGGCAACCGAGGGCGTAGCCCGAGTCGGTGGGGTAGACGATCACCGCGCCGCTGCGCAGCATCTCCGCCGCCTGCTTGATGAGACGGGCCTGGGGATTATCCGGGTGGATCTGGAAGAACTGGCTCACGCCCCCTCCCCCACGGCCCGCGGTACGGACTGTTCGGTGGCCCAGTCGCTCCAGATGGGCTCGCAGCCCTCGGGCAGCGGCGGCAGGCGTCCCAGTTCCACCCAGGGATTGGCCGGGTCGTGGAAGTCGGAACCGGCCGAGGCCTTGAGCTTGAACTGCCGGGCCAGGCGGGCGCTCTCGCGGGTCTGGTCCGGGGTATGGCTGCCGGAGACCACCTCCAGTCCCTCCCCACCCAGCTCAATGAACTCACCGAGCAGACGACGGCGCTTGGTCGCGCTGAGCTCATAACGGGCCGGGTGGGCGATCACTGCCTGGCCACCGGCGGCGCGAATCCAGCCCACGGCTGCCTCCAGCTCCGCCCACTGTCCCGGCACGTAGCCGGGTTTGTTGCGCCGCAGGTAGTGTTTGAACACCTCGCGCACGCTGGGGGCGTAGCCGTTGTCGGCGAGGAACTGGGCGAAGTGGGTGCGCGAGACGATGCGTCCCTTGGCCCGCTCACGGGCTCCCTCGTAGGCCCCCTCGATACGGCGCTTGGCCAGACGACGGCCGATCTCTTCGGCACGCCAGTCACGGAACTCGCGCAGTCCGGCCAGTCCGGCCTGTAGCTGGGCGTTGGCGGGGTCGATGTTCAGGGCTACCACATGGACGCCCTGGCGCTCCCAGCTGACCGATATTTCCACCCCCGGTATCAGGGTCATGCCCAGTTGCCCGGCACGTGAGGCGGCCTCGGCAATGCCGTCGGTTTCGTCATGGTCGGTGAGGGCCAGCACCTCTACCCCGGCGGCGTGTGCGCGCTCGACCAGGGCGGCAGGCGAGAGGCTGCCGTCGGAGGCCAGCGAGTGGCTGTGCAGATCGTAGCGACTGGGAGTGCGTTCCATGGGCGCATTGTAGCCGATTGCCGCCTACGCCGTCGCTGATAAAGCGACGGGGATGTGGTAGATTCCATGACTTGTCGATGTCACGGTAGTCCAATGAAATTCCTTTACGATTTCTTCCCCATTCTGCTCTTCTTTATTGCCTACAAGCTGTATGGGATTTATGCGGCCACGGTGGTGGCCATCGCCGCCTCACTGGTTCAGGTGGGGATGTTCTGGTTGAAGCACCGTCGCTTTGAAAACATGCACCTCATCACCCTGGCGCTGATCCTGGTGCTCGGCGGACTGACGCTCTGGCTGCAGGATGAAACCTTCATCAAGTGGAAACCGACCATCGTCAACTGGGCCTTCGCTGCCGCCTTTCTTGGCAGCCGCTTTATCGGTGAGAAGACCTTGGTGGAGCGCATGATGGGCTCGGCCATCGAACTGCCGGCCCACATCTGGCTGCGCCTTAACCTCGCCTGGGTGCTGTTCTTCACCGGCCTGGGGCTGGCCAACCTCTACGTGATGTACCGCTTCGATACTGATACCTGGGTCAACTTCAAGCTCTTCGGCATGATGGGCCTGACCATCACCTTCGTCATCGCCCAGGCCTTCTACCTGGCGCGTTTCATGCCCGAGGAGAACGATGAGGACAAGGAGGAGCAAGCCTGATGTACTACGCCATTCTTGGCCGTGATGTGGACAACAGCCTGGAGCGCCGCATGGCCGCACGCCCGGCCCACCTTGAGCGCCTGCAGCAACTAAAAGACGAGGGGCGCCTGCTGCTGGCTGGCCCCCACCCGGCCATCGATGCCGAGGACCCGGGACCGGCCGGCTTTAGCGGCAGTCTGGTGGTCGCCGAGTTCGATTCCATTGATGCGGCCCGTGCCTGGGCCCAGGCCGATCCCTACGTGGAGGCCGGGGTCTATGCCGAGGTGGGGGTGCTGCCCTTCAAGAAGGTGCTGCCATGAGTGAGGCCCGCGTCGCCCTGATTCGCGAGCGGCTGGAACAAAACTTCCAGCCCAGCACTCTCACTATCGTCGATGAGAGCCACCTGCACGCCGGGCATGCCTCGGCCGGCGGGGCCGGTCACTTCGCCGTGGAGCTGGTGAGTGAGGCCTTTACCGGAAAGAGCACTCTGGAGCGCCACCGCATGGTCTATGCCGCCATGGACGAGTTGATGAACACTGAGGTTCACGCCCTGAGCATCAAGGCGTTGAGCCCTGAAGAACGCCAATAACACAGACACACCTAACGAAAGGAATGGATGCATGAATAAAGCGAAACTGTCCAAGCTCGCCAGCGCGATGCTGATAGGCTCCCTGCTGACCCTTACCGCCTGCGGCGAACAGGACAAGGGAGCCCAGAGCAAGGCCGACGACACTCCGGTGGTCGCCACCGTCAACGGCCAGGCCATCCACCAGTCCAGCCTCAACCGCTACGCCGTTGGCAACCAGCTCAATGTTGATGATGCCGACCAGCGCAGCGAGATGCTGGATGAGCTGGTGATGCGCGAGCTGGTGATGCAGGATGCCGTGGCCAAGGGCCTTGAAAACGATCCGGAGATCCTCGCCGAGCTCGAGCGAGTGCGTGAGAAGATGATTCTTAACGCCGTGCTGGAGGGGATCATCAAGGAGGCCGCGATCACCGATGAGGCGCTGCAGGCTGAGTACGACGCGCAGGTGGAGCAGTTCCAAGGCACTGAGCTGAAGGCCCGCCACATCCTGGTCGAGGAGGAGGCCAAGGCCAAGGAGCTGATTGCCAAGCTTGATGGCGGTGCCGACTTCGCCGAGTTGGCCAAGGAGCACTCCACCGGCCCCAGCGGTCCCAATGGTGGTGACCTGGGCTGGTTCACCCCGGAGACCATGGTCCCGCCCTTCGCTGCCGCCGTACAGTCCATGGACAAGGGCAGTTACACCAAGGAGCCAGTGGAGACCCGCTTCGGCTGGCACGTCATCCTTCTGGAGGACACTCGCCCCCTCACCCCGCCCTCGCTGGATGAGGTCCGCCCGCAGCTGACCCAGCGCCTGCAGCAGAAGCACATCAAGGCCTATCTGGACAGCCTCAAGGCCGGAGCAGAGATCGTGATTAAGTAACTCATGCCTCTAGCAGTAAAAAAGGCCGCGAAAGCGGCCTTTTTTACGCCTGGGTGATTGAAGCGGAAGCGTACATGCGTATTATGATGCACTCGCCGCGACAATTGGATTTGGTCCGGCATTAGAATCAGATTATAATCAGAGCGTTACTTCCCGCTGACCGAGAACGCCGACCGTGGAAAACAAAACCGCCCGCTTCACCGTGCTGATGGACCCGCGAAAAAAACAGGCCTTTGAACAGCTCTGTGCCTCGCAGGATTTAACCCCCTCACAGGTAACTCGCCAACTGATTCGCGAGTACCTGGATGCCCACGATGTAAGCTATACGGACGAGACTCCGACCAGGAACCCGCACGTCAAGATCTAGTCCTGTCCCTCGACCAGCCGTGCCGACGCCACCGCCTCGGCAAACTGATCGAAGTAGTTCCCCGCTCCGACCCGGTCAATAATGCCGGCCCGTTGAAGCTTGGCGCTGACCCTGGGGTTGGCACCACTGAGGATCACCCTCACCCCGCGCCCCTGAAGTCCCCCGATCACCTCCTCTAGGGTCTGCAGCCCGGTTATGTCGATAAAAGGTACCCAGCGCAAGCGGATGATCAGTACCCGGGGATCGGTATGGGTGCCGGCCAGAGCCCGCTCGAAGTTCTCTACCGCGCCAAAGAAAAACGGACCGTCCACCGAGAAGACCAGCAAATCCTCCGGCAGTGACTCGATACCCGAGTTTGCCAGCTCCTCCTCACTGCTCCTGCGCACCTCGACGCTCTCGGACATGCGCCGCAAAAAGTGCAGGGTGGCCAGAATCACGCCGATATTGACCGCCACCACCAGGTCGGCAAACACGGTGAGGCTGAAGGTGATCAGCAGGATCACCACATCGGCACGCGGGGCGCGACGCAGCATGCCGATAAAGTGCCTGGCCTCGCTCATATTCCAGGCCACGACGAAGAGGATCGCCGCCAGCGTGGCCAAGGGGATGTGTACCGCCAGCGGTGCCATGAGTAGCAGGATCAGCAGCAGGGTCAGCGAGTGGACGATACCCGAGAGCGGACTGTTGCCACCGTTGCGGATATTGGTCGCGGTACGTGCAATAGCGCCGGTGGCCGCAAAACCGCCAAACAACGGGGTGAGGATATTGGCCAGACCCTGCCCCACCAGCTCCTGGTTGGAGTTGTGACGGGTACCGGCCATGCCGTCGGCGACCACGGCGGAGAGCAACGACTCGATGGCCCCCAGCATGGCGATGGTGAAGGCCGGGGCGATCAGCTCAATCACCCGCTCCCAGCTCACTGTCGGCAGGCTGAACTCAGGCAGCCCCTGGGGAATGCCGCCGAAGGCGGTACCGATGGTGCGGACGCCTTCGAACTGGAAGATCAGCTGCGCGAGGGTGATCAGCACCAGGGCGACCAGCGGCCCCGGTATACGCCGCAGTCCCGGCAGGCGCGGGGCATAGAGCACCAGCAGCAGGGAGCCGATCGCCAGCAGTGTGGTGGTCAGGTGCAATTCGGGAAGGTGCTGAACCAGGTTCAACAGCTTGGTATGAAAGTGAGTGCCACTGATCTCGGGGAGGCCGAAGAAGTCACGCCACTGCCCCACCCAGATAATGACCGCGATGCCGGCGGTAAAGCCGACGATCACCGGGGCGGGAATGTATTTAATGATGGAGCCCATCTTCGCCAGCCCCAGTATCAGCAGCATCAGACCGGCCATCAGCGTGGCGATCTGCAAGCCTTCGACACCGTACTGGGCGGTGATGCTGGAGAGGACGACGATAAAGGCGCCGGTGGGTCCGGCAATCTGCACGCGGCTGCCACCGAAGATGGCGACGACCACGCCGGCGATGATCGCGGTGTAGAGCCCCTGCTCCGGCTTCACCCCCGATGCGATGGCAAAGGCCATCGCCAGCGGCAGGGCGACCACGCCGACGATCAAGCCGGAGACGATATTGGCCAGCCAGTGACGGCGTCCGAGCAGGCCTGCGTGTTTTGCTTCCAGTAGTGCCAGCATAGTCAGTGACTCTCGCCAACAATGATAACAACATTATAATACTGTTATCATTGCCGGTAATCGTCCCGACGCTGGCAAGTGGTGGAGCTTAACCTCAGTTCATCAGTTGCTTATGGCTTAGGTGCGGAGTCAGTCCTCGGCCTGAGACAGCTCGGTGAGCACGCTTCGTAGCTGAGCGCGCCAGTGAACGGGGTTAATCTGCAGGTCACTCCAGCTTTTGCTCTTGTCGAGCACGGCACAGGCGGGACGCCTGGCCGGGGTCGGGTAGGC
>JBFFRO010000100.1:0-6421 GCA_041572995.1 Thiohalomonadaceae bacterium | reverse complement strand
CCTAAGGCTAGATGGCGGCCAGTTCGGCCAACTCTTCATCAGAGAGCAGCTTGTCGGCATCGATAAGAATCAGCAATCCTCGATCGCGATTGCATAACCCGGAGATGTAGCGGGCGGCATCACGGCCTCCGGTATCGGGGGCGGGCTCGATTTCACCGTTGTTCAGCTCAGCCACTTCACTGACACTGTCGACCAGGAAGCCCACCACGTAGTCCCCCGCCTCGAGGATGACAATACGCGAGGCGTCATCCACCTCGCGGCTGGGCAGGCCGAAGCGGCTACGGGTATCGATGATGGCCACCACGTTGCCGCGCAGATTGATGATTCCCAGGACATAGACCGGGGCACCTGGCACCGGTGAAATTTCGGGGGTGCGCAACACCTCACGGATCTGCATCACATCGATACCGTAGGTCTCGTTCTCCAGAGAGAACGTCACCCAGCGGGATTTCTGCTCGCTGCGGTCCACCACCTGATTCATGCTCATTCTCCGATGACTTGGCGTCCCCAAAACAGGACAGTTGGGCGTCTCTATATCATCTCATCGACGGCCAGAGGGAAATCTTTACCTATGATACCCGGATATCACGGCTACATGGTGAATAAGGCCGGGGGTGTACACACCCTTCACAGCCATGCCAACACGGGCATACAGAATGGGCATTCTAGAGCCCAGTGAGTCAAAAGTGTAGCCGCAAACGACTGTCACGTTTACTATATGTGCGGCGCTGAACGCGCCTTTACCGAGTCTTTATCGAAGAATACCAGCCAGGAACAACCACCATGAAGCCTCTCCTTCACCTGCTCACTGCGGCACTGCTGATGATACTGCCGATGAGCGCCTCGGCCTCCACCGGCGGACTCGATCTGACCGCCAGTGGCTACGGCATCGCCGCACTGACCATCTTTATCCTCGCCTACGCCATCGTCATCGGCGAGGAGGCCTTACACCTGCGCAAGTCCAAGCCGGTGATGGTGGCCGCGGGTGTCATCTGGGCACTGGTGGCCATCGCCTACGCCGCCCATGGTGACACCCACACCGCCGAGCAAGCGGTGCGTCATAACCTGCTGGAGTATGCCGAGCTGTTTCTGTTCCTGCTGGCAGCGATGACCTTCATCAACTCCATGGAGGAGCGTGAGGTGTTCAATGCCCTGCGCGCCTGGCTGGTCTCACGCGGCTTCACCCTGCGAGCGGTCTTCTGGATCACGGGTCTGCTGGCCTTCTTCATCTCCCCTGTCGCCGACAACCTGACCACCGCACTGCTGATGGCCGCGGTGGTGATGGCCGTGGGAGCCGGCAATACCGCCTTTATCGCCGTCGCCTGTATCAATATCGTGGTTGCTGCTAATGCTGGTGGTGCCTTCAGCCCCTTCGGTGACATCACCACCCTGATGGTGTGGCAGAAAGGCATCATCCAGTTCCAGGAGTTCTTCTCACTGTTTATCCCCTCACTGGTCAACTGGCTGGTCCCCGCCATCTTTATGTCGCTGGCGGTATCCCGCGAAAAGCCCCCGGCAATGGACGAGGCGGTCACGATCAGAAAGGGCGGACTGGTGATCATTGGCCTGTTCCTGCTGACGATCGCCATGGCCGTCTCCGCTCACAACTTCCTGCACCTGCCTCCGGTACTGGGCATGATGACCGGCCTGGGACTACTCAAGTTCTACGGCTGGTACCTGCGCCACAAAGAGCATGGTGACCAGAGTGCAGAGACCGAGGGCCCCGAGGTGGATTCGATGGAATTCAGTAAGACACCGCCACGCTTCGACATCTTCACCATCCTAGCCCGCGCCGAGTGGGACACCCTGATGTTCTTCTATGGCGTGGTGCTGTGCGTCGGCGGCCTCGGCACCATGGGCTACCTGGCCCTGGCCTCCGAGTGGATGTACATCGACCTGGGGGCCACCTGGGCCAACATCCTGGTGGGCATTCTCTCCGCCATCGTCGATAACATCCCGGTGATGTTTGCCGTGCTGGCGATGAACCCCGATATGTCCCATGGTCAGTGGCTACTGGTAACCCTCACGGCCGGTGTCGGCGGTTCACTGCTCTCCATCGGCTCGGCTGCCGGCGTCGCCCTGATGGGTCAGGCCCGCGGGATCTACACCTTCTTCAGTCACCTTAAGTGGAGTTGGGCCATCGGCCTGGGCTACGCTGCCAGTATCTGGGTCCACCTCTGGATTAACAGCGCCCACTTGTAGCGTGTCCGTTAGCCGACAAACAGGGCCGCGCCGGTGAGTAACCGCGCGGCCTTTTTTGCACCAGTATGATCACCTAACTGCCTAATCTGGTGCACAAAAATCGAGCACAGCCAGGGAGCGGTCTCTTCAAAGGGCTGATAGCCCGCTTCTCTGCAGGCAACCATGAACTGGCACGGGGCGTGCTTCATGGATGTGGATACCCCTTAGACGTTAATCTTGATGCCACAGCCTATAGCCCCCACCGCCCCGCTGCTGCTGCGCAGCAGGCAGTACCAGGATCTCGAACTGCACAGTGCCTACCAGGCCATCTATAGCCTTTCGCACCAAAGGCCTGTGGGTCATGAGGCACTCATCCGCGCAACGGATAGCGATGGCCGCATAATCAGCCCAGTACGACTTTTCGACATGCCTGAGGAGGAGGCGGACGTCGTACGCCTGGACCGCCTGGGCCGCGCCCTGCACGTGGAGAATTTCAGTCGCCAGGCGACTCCCGGCTGGCTATTCCTTAATATCAATCCCCATGTGGTGATGCACGGCAGCGACTACGGCAGCTTCTTTGGTGAACTGCTGACTCGCTGTGACCTGCCGCCGCACCGGGTGGTGGTGGAGATCCTTGAACACGCCATCGACGATGTGGGTCAGCTGGCCGAGGCGGTCAGTTTCTACCGTGAGCTGGGCTGCCTCGTGGCCATCGACGACTTCGGTGCCGGCCACTCCAACTTCGACCGCATCGTTCGCCTGCAGCCGGATATCGTCAAGCTGGACCGTTCACTGCTCGAAGAGGCGGGCCCTGGCACCCTGGCCCGGCGCATCCTCCCTCGCCTGGTGGCGATGCTGCACGAGGCGGGCGCACTGGTGGTCATGGAGGGGGTAGAGACACGCGAGCAGGCCCTGCTCACCCTGGAGGCCAACGCCGACATGGTCCAGGGCTACTACTTCTCACGTCCCAATGAACTGATTCCTGGGGAGAGTGCCGAACAGCGTGAACTCATCGCCGGGCTACAGCACGAGTTCAACCGTCACGACCAGCAGCACGGGCTCCATCGCCGCCAGACGCTGGAGCGCCACACCCAGGCCTTCGAGGAGAGTCTCCAGTGCCCGCGCCAGGGTTTTTCGCAGGAGCAGGCCTTTGCCCCACTACTAGCGATGCCGGGGGTGGCTCGGTGCTATCTGCTGGATGAGGAGGGACGGCAACTGGTGGAGAACCTGGAGGCGGACAACCGACCCAGCGACCCGAGGCTACTGCCTGTGAATGCCGCCGAGGGTGCCAACTGGGGGCGCAAACCCTACTTTCGCAACGCCATCAAGTCACCGGGAAAGCTGCAGGTGACCAGTCCCTACCTCTCACTGAGCGGGGCACATATGTGCATCACCCTTTCCCAGAGCGTGCAGTGCCGTGAGGGAACGCGCGTGATCTGCTGCGACCTGCACTGGGAAGATTAAGCCTCCAGCGAACGCCAGAGGGCCGAGTCACCACAGGCCTTGTCGATCGCCTGGAGACGCTCTTCGTGTGCGGCCCGTTCCACCTCACTGGCTCGCACCACCGGCAGGGGCGTGCGTCCACCAGCCAGACGACGAATGGCCTCTCCCTCACCCTCCTTATCGCCACCCTCCCCCGCTCCCAGCGAGAGGGCCGTCTGCCCACCGGTCATCGCCAGATAGACGTCGGCGAGGATCTCCGAGTCAAGCAGCGCCCCGTGGAGGGTACGGTGCTCATTGCCGATATCGTAGCGCTTGCACAGCGCATCTAGGCTGTTGCGCTGCCCCGGGTGCATCTTGCGCGCCATGACCAGGGTGTCGAGTACCGAAATCTCTGCAGCGATATCGCTAAAGGGGCCGTTGCAGCGCTTCAGCTCCTCGTTGATGAAGCCGACGTCGAAGGGCGCATTGTGGATGATCAGCTCATCGGCACCGTGCAGGTAGGCGAGAAAGTCATCCAGGACATCACGGAAGAAGGGCTTGTCGGCAAGGAACTCGTTGGTAATGCCGTGCACCTCGATGGCCCCGGCATCCACCTCGCGTTTGGGCTGGATGTACTGGTGGTAGTTGTTGCCGGTAAGGCGGCGATTGACCAGCTCGACACAACCGATTTCGATGATGTCATGCTCGCGGGCCTCAAGGCCGGTGGTCTCGGTGTCGAGTACGATCTGTCTCACGGGTACTCCTCTAGGCGGCCATCTCGTCGATGCCGCGGTTAGCCAGCTGGTCAGCCAGTTCGTTCTCAGGGTGGCCGGTATGGCCACGTACCCAGGCCCACTCCACCTGGTGACGGGCGGCAGCCTCATCCAGACGACGCCACAGGTCGGCATTCTTTACCGGCTTCTTGGCAGCAGTCATCCAGCCGCGTCGCTTCCAGTTGGGCAGCCACTGGGTCAGGCCGTCCATCACATACTTGGAATCGGTCGTCAGGCGCACCTGACAGGAACGGCTCAATGCCTCCAGCCCCATGATCGCGGCAGTCAGCTCCATACGGTTGTTGGTCGTCTCCTTCTCGCCACCGTAGAGCTCCTTCTCCTTACCCTGGTAGCGCAGCAGCACACCCCAGCCACCGGGACCCGGGTTACCGCGGCAGGCGCCATCGGTGTAGATCTCCACCAAGTTTTCACAATGATCGTTCATAGAGCCCTTTCAGCGAATTATGGTTCTTCCCGGCGTGCAGACGGCTCAGCCAGGCCGGCGCCCAACAGGCTGCGCCGCGGTCGCCAGCGGGGACGGATGGGGGTCAGGGTGGTCACCCTTTTCTTCGCCACCAGCAGGTAGATACCAGCTCCGAACACCCCTCCCTGGCGCATTCTCTCCAGCGGACTCATGCGCTGCAGGGCTACCGGGTGGGGCAACGGCGGCCGGTAGAAGGCGCCGTGCAGTGAGACGGTATCAAAGCCGAGCAGTGAGAGCCAATCACGCATGCGCGAACTGCTGATAAAGCGCCCGCACCAGGGTGCTCTGCCGCGCCAGCCACCGAGCAGACGGTTGAGCCCGAACCAGCCTGTGGGATTGAAACCAAGAATGACGATGTGCCCCTCGGGGATCAGCACGCGCTCCGCCTCGCGCAATGCCTGGTGGGGGTCCTCACTAAACTCCAGCGAGTGGGGATAGAGCAACAGGTCGATACTGTCGGTGGCCACCGGCAGGGCCTCGGGAGTTGCCAGCAGGCAGCTACTGGTCGATTCCGGCTTGCTCCGATGTACATCCAGCAACAGGCGGTGACGGATCCGCGAGACCTCAAGCAGGTCCCACTGGTGCGGACGACCTACCTGCAACAGGTGGAAACCGAAGAGATTGGCCAGTACCGGCTCCAGTATTTCCCGCTCGGCTTCCAGCACCGCACTGCCCAGCGGTCCATTGAACCACTGCCCCAGCGCCTCCCAGGCCTCTGCACCCGGTTCACACTGATAGGCCTCGCGAAGGCGTCGTCCCCACTGCCCCATCGCTGCTGCTGCCCCTCTGGTTATCGGTCCCGGACATTGACCCGCGCCGCGCTCTACTGTCAGGATCAGGGCATGATCATGATCAGCCCCATCCCCGCCTTTGACGACAATTATATCTGGCTTGTCCGCAATGGCGATGACCCGCATGTCGCGGTGGTCGATCCCGGTGATGCCGCGCCGGTGATCAAGCGCTTGCAGAGCGAGGGTCTGACGCTAAGTGCCATCCTCATTACCCACCACCACGGCGACCACACCGGCGGGGTAAATGAGCTTAAACAACTGACCGGCTGTCGTGTCTACGGCCCCCAGCTGGAGCGCATCCCGGCACTGGATGTGGCTCTGGGCGAGGGAGACACTGTAGCCTTTGCCGGACTGGAGTTTAGCGTTCTCGACACCCCCGGCCATACCCGCGGCCACCTCTGCTACGTGGGCCACGGCGCCCTCTTCTGCGGGGATACCCTTTTCAGCGCCGGCTGTGGGCGACTGTTCGAGGGTACCGCCGAGCAGATGTACCTCTCGCTGGAGAAGATCGCTGCCCTCCCTGACGAAACCGAGGTGTACTGCGCCCACGAGTACACCCTGGCCAACCTCAGCTTTGCCGCCATCGCCGAACCGGACAACCCGGCCATCGCCACGCAGCGTGAACGGGTCGAGGCACTGCGCCGGCAGGGCCTGCCCAGCGTGCCGACCACCCTGGCCGAGGAGAAGACCTTTAACCCCTTCCTGCACTATCACGATGAGGGGCTGCGCGCTGCCGCCGAGCGCTTCGCTGCAAGAAACATCCAGCCCGG
>JBFFRO010000099.1:0-6443 GCA_041572995.1 Thiohalomonadaceae bacterium | reverse complement strand
CCCTTCGTCCTGCAGGAAGCGCACGATGATCTCGGCACCGGTCAGTTCCACCTGGTAACTCTCCCGTTTCTTTAACAAAAATGCCCGCGGACACGGGCATACGGCATTCTTGAAGCGAACATATAAAGTTACTGATATAGGAGCCACAGGTCAAGCGCCACGCGGCTCTTGTACTGGCGCGGGGATCACCGATAATAGAGGACTTAAGGAGAGCTTAAGGGCGCTTGGAGCAAGCGACCACGGAGAGAGAGAGTGATATGAGAGTCTGGCCCCCCCTGCTACTGAGCCTGCTGCTCGGCACCAATGCCCACGCCACCATGTACAAATGGGTGGACGAGGAAGGCAACGTCACCTACAGCCAGAACCCGCCGCCTGGGCGCGAGGCCGAGGAGATCGCCCCGCCGCCGCCGCCGCCGACCCCGGTGCCCAGCCAGCAGGAAGACAGCGCGGATGAGACCGGCAGCCCCGAGGCCATGGCCGCGAAGAAGGCCGAGACCTACCGCCGTAACTGCGAGGCGGCCAGGCAGAATCTGCAGATCTACCAAAAGCACTCCACCATCCTGGTCGGCGACACCGAGGTCACCCTCAGCGAGGAGGAGAAGGCCAAGCGCATCGAGGAGACGCGCAAGCAGATCGACCTCTACTGCACCGAGTAACCCCCCAAGGAACCGCCATGCCCTACCTCAGCATCAAGACCAACCGCGAGCTGGACGAGGCGACCTGCAGCCAGCTGCCCCGGCACGCCTCTGCTGCCGTCGCCCAGGCCCTGGGCAAGCCGGAGAGCTACGTCATGGTCTCACTGGAGGGGGGGGCCAACCTGCTGTTCGCCGGGGATGACGCCCCCTGTGCCTACCTCGAGCTCAAGTCCATCGGACTGCCCGCAGAGCGCACTGCCGAGCTCTCCTCCGCCCTGGCCGCACTGATGGAGAGCGAGCTGGGCATCGACCCGGCGCGCCTCTATATCGAGTTTGCCGACGCCCAGCGTCACATGTGGGGCTGGAAGGGCGGTACCTTCTAGCCCCGAGTTCCTCCCGACGTACTCCCCCCGGGCGCCATTCTGGCGTAAAATCGCCCCCTTCCCCGCAGCCATTCGAGAAAGAGCGAGCCCATGCGCACCAGCCAGTACCTCATCGCCACCGTCAAGGAGACCCCTGCCGACGCCGAAGTGATCAGCCACCAGCTGATGCTGCGCGCGGGGATGATCCGCAAGCTGGCCGCCGGCCTCTATACCTGGCTGCCGCTGGGGCTGCGGGTGCTGCGCAAGGTGGAGGCCGTTGTCCGCGAGGAGATGAACCGCGCCGGCGCCCAGGAGGTGCTGATGCCGGCGGTGCAGCCCGCCGAGCTGTGGCAGGAGTCTGGGCGCTGGGATGTGATGGGGGCGGAGATGCTGCGCCTCACCGACCGCCACCAGCGCGAGTTCTGCTTCGGCCCCACCCACGAGGAGATCATCACCGATCTTATCCGCAACGAGCTGCGCAGCTACAAGCAGCTGCCGGCCAACTTCTACCAAATCCAGACCAAGTTCCGCGACGAGCGCCGCCCGCGCTTCGGTGTGATGCGCGCCCGCGAGTTCCTGATGAAGGACGCCTACTCCTTCCACCTCGATGAGACCTCGCTGAAGGAGACCTACGCGGTGATGCATGCGGCCTACACCCGCATCTTCACCCGTCTCGGCCTCGACTTCCGCCCGGTGCTGGCCGATACCGGCGCCATCGGCGGCAGCGGCTCCCACGAGTTCCACGTGCTGGCCGACTCCGGCGAGGACGCCATCGCCTTCTCCACCGAGAGCGACTACGCCGCCAACGTGGAAAAGGCCGAGGCACTGGCCCCTCAGGGCGAGCGCCCTGCCCCCTCCGCCAAGATGCAGGTGGTCGATACCCCCGAGCAGCACTCCATCGAGGAGGTGTCCACCTTCCTCAAGGTGGATGCGAAGCAGACCCTCAAGACCCTCATCGTGCGCGGCGCCGACGAGAACGGCGAGCCCGAGGGGGTTATTGCCCTGGTGCTGCGCGGCGACCACGAGCTGAACGAAATCAAGGCGGCCAACCTGGCGCAGGTCTACAACCCGCTGACCATGGCCTCGGATGAGGATATTCGCGCCGCCGTCGGCTGCGAGCCCGGCTCCATCGGCCCGGTGGGGATCGGCACCCCGCTGATCGTCGACCGTGACGCCGCCTTCGCCAGCGACTTCGTTTGCGGCGCCAACGAGAACGGCAAGCACCTCACCGGCGTCAACTGGGGCCGCGACCTGCCGGAACCGCCGTGCGTGGCCGACCTGCGCAACGTGGTCGAGGGCGACGCCAGCCCCGACGGCCAGGGCGTGCTGACCATCAAGCGCGGCATCGAGGTGGGCCACATCTTCCAGCTGGGCACCAAGTACAGCGAGGCGATGAAGGCCACGGTGCTGGATGAGAGCGGCAAGGCCGCCACCATGACCATGGGCTGCTACGGCATCGGCGTCTCGCGCGTGGTTGCTGCCGCCATTGAGCAGAATCACGACGAGCGGGGGATCATCTGGCCCGAGGCCATCGCCCCCTTCCAGATCGCCCTGCTGCCGATGAACTTCAACAAGTCCCAGCGCGTGCGCGAGGCGGTGGAGCAGCTCTACACGGAGCTCACCGCGGCCGGTTACGAGGTACTGCTGGATGACCGCGGCGAACGCCCCGGGGTGATGTTCGCCGACATGGAGCTGATGGGGATCCCCCACCGCCTGGTCGTGGGCGATCGCGGCCTGGATGCCGGCACCATCGAGTACAAGGGACGCCGCGACAGCGACAATCAGGATGTGGCGCTGGACGGCCTGATGGCCTTCCTCGGCGAAACCCTCAAGGGTTAAAACGCCAGGGCCGTAGCACCACCGTCAGTACCACCCCGGCGGCGGCACCGTAGAGGTGGGCGGCCACCACCACCGGACCACCCGCCGCCTCGGCGGAGCCGGGGGTGGGGCCGACAAGTCCCTCCCAGCCCAGCTTGGTGGCCAGGATCAGCAACAGCAGCAGCGACTCCGTCCGCCGACACCGCCAGCCGGCCGCGGCGCCGACGATATAGGGGGCATGCAGCATCCCCGAAAGCCCCACATACCACTGTAGCTGCGACTCCCCCCACCACAAGCCCAGGCCGACGATGAGCTGGGCGACGAGCACGACCCCCAGCCACTGCAGTCCCCCCAGAAGCCGACCGAACAGCGCCCAGCAGAGCGTCAGCGAGGCGAGATTCAGCCCCAGATGGGACCAGCCCAGGTGCACCCACTGGCCGCTAATCATTCGCCACCACTCACCCGCGGCAATCGCCTCGCGCTGGAAGGCCAGCGGCTGAGCGGCACCAAACCCCCAGATCGTCGCCAGCAGCGCCAGGGCAGCCAATCCCAGGGCGGGTAGATAGGGTGTGACGGGGGTCTTTTCGGTCTCCACGGGCATGGGCTTATAATAACCGTATGCGTATTGTTTTCACCGCCATTCTCGCCAGCCTGCTTGCCGGCCTGTCCGCCGGCCCGGCAACGGCCATCCAGGAGCGTCCCGACGCCGAGCTGCGCGGCCTGCTGCGTCAGGCTATCGGCGAGAGCGACAGTTTTAATGACCGCTTTGATGCGGAGGTGTGGCTGCTGGATATGTCCACCCGGCTGACGCCGCGCATGCAGGACAACCGGGAGCGGCTGGAGCTGCTCAGGCATGTGCACTACGAGGCCAGCCGCGTCGAGCTACCGCCGGAGCTGGTACTGGCGGTGATTCAGGTGGAAAGCAATTTCGATCGCTACGCCATCTCCGAGGCCGGCGCTCGCGGGCTGATGCAGATCATGCCCTTCTGGCTGGATGAGATCGGCCGTCCCGGGGACAACCTCTTCCACCCCCGTACCAACCTGCGTTTCGGCTGCACCATCCTGCGTTACTACCTGGATAAGGAGAAGGGGGACATGACCCGCGCCCTGGCCCGCTACAACGGCTCGGCTGGCAGTGCACGCTACCCCAACAAGGTGTTCGATGCGCTGAGAAAGCGCTGGTACCGCTAGCGAAGCCTCAGGCGGTGGTGAACCCTGACGGGCTCTCACCCTCCCAAATGCTGCACTCGACCGATATCACCTCGGCAGCTGGCGGGCCTTCGCACAACCAGGCACGCAGCTCGCTCAAAGCCCCCTCCTCACCGCAGGCCAGTACCTCGACACGACCGTCGGCCAGGTTGCGGGCATAGCCGCTTAGCCCCAGGGCCTGGGCCTGGCGCTGGGTGGAGGCGCGAAACCACACCCCCTGAACCCTGCCGCTGACAAGGCAGCGAATGGCGCTCACGGCAGCAGCAAGGTCGCCGCGCCAGCGGGACGCGCAGCACCGTCAGCGGCAAACTCCACCACCAGCGGGTAACGCCCCGACTCATCCGGACTCATACCCAGAGAGAGCACTCGCCCCTCGAGGCGCTGCCCTTCATAACGCAGCGACAGTTTAGTGCCGACGGCAAGCGCGGCAGCCTGCTCGGCAGTGATGACTGCGCGCGCCGCCAGGCGCCCGCGCGGCACAATGGTGAGCAGCGTCTGCACACGCTCACCGTTAACCACCAGCTCACCCGGCTCAACCTGGCGCTGCACCAACCAGGCATCAAAGGGGGCCTTGAGGTGGCTGTATTCCAGCATCAGTTCGGCCTGCTGCAGGGTAGCCATCAGCGCCGCACGTGCAGCCTCGGCCTCGGCGTAGGCAATGCGCGCCAGCTCCAGATCGTGATCGGAGATCAGGTCACGCTCGAACAGTTCCTGGGCCCGATCCCACTCCCGCTCGACCTCCTCGAAGCGGACATCAAAGCCCTCCAGCTCGGCCTTGCGCCGGGCCAGCTCGATGCGGAAGGGGCGCTCATCCAGTTTCAGCAGCAACTCGCCGTGCTTGAGCGCCTGGCCTTCAAGTACGCGCACCTCGTCCACCCGGCCTTCGACCGGGGTGGAGAGCGCCACTGCCGGCAGCCACTCCAGCTGAGCCTCCAGCTCTGCGGCAGCAGCCGCGCCACTCAGGGCGAGGGCCAACAGCGGCAGCAATCGTCTCATCAGGTGCATTGTTGTTACTCCTCGCTTTCGTCCAGCGGTCCGCCCAACAGGGCGTCGATCTCTTCCCACACCAGGGCAGTACGGAAGTCACGGCGGGCCTGCTCCAGTTGAGCCTCGGTCATACGCACCATGGCATCGCCAAGGTCAGCCTGCACCTGCATCTCGTAATTGGCACGGCTGCGCTCCAGATAGAGGTCGCGAAAATCCAGGCCGGCCAGTGCCTCATCGGCGGCCACCTGCAGCTCCTCCAGCTCCAGCCATAACTCCAGCAGGCGCGCCTCCAGCTCACGACGCGCCAGCTCCAGTTCAGTCTCGGCAGCATAGAGTTCGGCTCGGGCACGGGCTGCCGCCGCTCCAGTGGCACCATCATAGATCGGCACCTCCAGTACCACGCCGGCACGCCAGCGGTCATAACCGGGCTCATCGTGGGAATAACCCAGCGCCTCGACCTCGCCACGCAAGCGTGGGCGGCTATCAAGGCGGGCGGCATCGAGACGGCGACGGGCCGCCTCAACGGATGCGTTCAGGGCACGCAGCTGGGGATTGCCGTGTCGGGCCGCCTGCAGCAGGGTTTCGTAATCGGGGCGCTCACGTTCCAGCTGTGGCAGCTCAGGGGGCAACAGTTCAGAAGAGAGCTCACCCGGACGGTCAAGCGCCAGTGCCAGACGCGCACGACTGGCCCGCTGTCGGCTCTGTGCCAGGGTCCATGCCCGGCGAGACTGCTGGTAGGCGAGTTCCGCCTCATAGAGGTCGACCTCGGAAACCTGACCCAGCTCGGCCCGGTTACGCAGTCGATCGACACTGATAAAGGCCACCGCCATCGCCTCGTTGTCGACGTCGAAGCTCATGTCGGCCAACAGCACATCGAAGTAGTTGCGCATGATCTCAAGGCGGCGAGTGTAACGGCGCGCCTCCAGCGCGTGCTCGCTGCCGCCGAGCTCCGCACCCGCGGCCGCCCGCCGGGCCTCGCTACGGCCGAAATCGTAGAGTTGTTGACTGTAGCGCAGTGCAAGCTGGTGATCGTCGTTGTCCTGGTAGGGAGCCAGGTCGTTGGGCTCGACCCAGCGCAGTCGTCCCTCCAGTGAAAGCTTGGGACCGGTCTCAGCCTCCACGCTCTGACGTTCAGCCTCCGCCAAACGACGCAAGGCCTCGACCTGGCGCAGGCTGGGATGGGGCGCCTGCACTGCCGTCAGCGCCGCCTCCAGGGTCAATGGCTCAGGCAGTGGCGCGCGCTCCGCGACCGCGCCCTGCGTAATAAGTAGAGCGAGAAGCGGGACGAGTGCGCGGGTCATCTCTGCCTTGCCTGACGGCGCTTGGCTTTTTTGTACTTGGAGAAATTGGTTTCGCGGTAGTGGGCGTCGGCGACGAACTCGCCCAGCCAGAGGAACTCGTCGGCGTTTCGGGTCTTACCGGTATAGCGCTG